>JASHVU010000234.1 GCA_030044455.1 Acidobacteriaceae bacterium
GCAACACAGCCCGCATCATTGGTCCGGCAAATGGATTGAAAAGGAACGCGACGCATGGACCTGACGGCAGCTTGAACGAGGCGGCGTCAAGGCAGTACACCCGCATACCAGTCGATGCCCGCCCCTGTGCCCTCCAAATCGCCAGGTTCTTTCGCGCGATCCGCGCAAGCGTGGGATGCAACTCCACACCCACCACCGCCCTAAAGGGATGCTGTGCTGCCAGCAGCATGGCGCGCCCCATTCCCGCTCCCACGTCGATAAAAGTGAATTGGTCAAGAGCCTGCAGGGAAGAGCAGCGGCGCCAGCGCACGATCATTGAGCGGAACACCGACGGCGCAATGGCGTAGTAAGCGGTTGCGTGGCGGTCGCTTCCGTGGCCCAGAGCCAGGTGGCGTCCCGCCACCAGCCCGCTGGTCCGAACGCCAAATTCAAGATCAAAAGGGTGGCGTACCAAGCCGTCTTTCACGGCCAGCCCCTTGAGCATGCGCCGTTTGTTTTGCGCCGCGGTTGGATTTGGTTTGACGCCCGACTCTCCCACGCTATGAAAGTTAGCACAAGCAATTCGCGACCTGAAGCGGAGAGCTAAGAGCTGCTTTTTACTGTTGCAACACCACCTGGTCGCCTTCTTTCAACCCGCCGGTAATCTCGGTCACCGATCCGTTTGAGAGACCGGCCGTCACCGCAACCTTGCGCGTGCCGTCCTTCTGGCTCTTGTCGGGCACCATCACTGAGGCTCGCTTCTGGCCGTCGTAAACCACCGCGTTTTCGGGCACCATCAGCACATTCTTGTGTTCGTCCAGCAGGATCTCGGCGTTGGCCGTCATATTTGCTTTCAGTTCGCCGCCGGGATTGTTGATCGAAACGCGGACCTCGAAGGTGGTCACATTGTCTTTTTCTACGCCCATGGGGGCGATCTTGGTCACTTTTCCGTTAAACACTCGGTCGCGGAAGCTCTCCACCTTGATGCGCGCGGGCTGGCCCAGGTAAACATGCGCAATGTCAGCCTCGTCCACCTTACCCTGCACATAAACTTCGTTGGTGTCGCCTTCGGTCATCACCAGCGTGGCCGTCGACCCCAGCACCAGGATGGAGCTGACCGCATCGCCCATCTCAACGTCGCGCGACAGAATGATGCCATCCATTGGCGCCACAATCGTCGTGTACGAAAGCTGTTCCTCGAGCTGTTTCAGGCTGGCCTGGCTCTGCTGCACCTGCGCCTGCGCCTGTTTCAACTTCGCGGTATCTACACCAATCTGCGCCTTGGCGGAGTCGCGCTTGGTCAGCGCCGCCAGGTAGTCGCGGTTGGCGTCGTCCAGTACCTGCCGGCTGACAATTCCGTCGCGCTGCATCGCCTCATTGCGTTCGAGCGTGGCCTTGTACATGGGCAGATCGGGAGCCGCTGCATTCACCTTGTCCTGCGCAATGTTGGCCTCGCAGGTGGCCACATTGGCCTCGGCCCCGGCAAGCTGCGCCCGTTGCGCGTCGACCTGGTCCGAGATCTCCTGCTTGTCGAGTTGGGCAAGTTCCTGGCCCTTGGTCACCCGGCTGTTAATGTCCACAAACAGCTTCTCGACAATCCCCGATGCCTTGCTCTTCACCTCGACCTTGGTAATCGGCTCAATCGTGCCGGTGGCTACCACTGACTGGGCCACGTCTCCCCGGGTCACGCGCGCCAGCCGGTTGGGATCGAGAGACGCTCCCTTGGCCAGCTTGATCAATCCCGTGCCGGCAATCAGCACCAGAATTACCGCTGTGCCGCCCACCCAGATCCAAAATCGCTTGCTTTTCCGTGCAGCCACAAAATCCTCCCCGCAGATGACTCGAATGACAGTGTTCATTCAACTGATTTCAAGAATTTGCAATGGATGGGGCCCGGTTACTAAGACGGTCCCGGCCTTTTGCCGTCAACCGCCATCTTTCTTTACGCATCCCGCGCGTACGAGGTTCCGTGGCCGCCTTTGGAACTGCCGGCGATTTCTTATCGTATTTAGAGGCAACGGTCAATTCTCGCCGTCAAAGACACATGCAAAGCTTCTCTGACACGCTCGGCCAGGTTTTGCGTGCCATCATGGCCAATAAGCTGCGTAGTTTTTTGACCATGTTCGGCATTGCCTGGGGCGTAGGCTCGCTGCTGGTGCTGGTGGGGCTGGGCGAGGGGTTCAGAGAAGGCCAGCATCGGCAACTTTCCCAGCTTGGCGACGACGTGGTGATGGTCTTCAACGGCACCATTCCCGCGCTCGCCAATCAGCACACCGGCATGCGCCCTTACGAGCTCACAATGGGCGACCTGGCCGCTCTCGCCAAACTGCCCGAGCTTCGCGCCGTCACTGAGGAGCTGACCCGCAACGATCTCTACGAGGTGAGCGAGTGGAGCAACACCTCGAGCCACGTGATTGGCACCGAGCCGAGCTACGCCACGGTCCGCCACATTCCAGTCGCCGAAGGGCGTTTCCTTGACGCCGAAGACGTCAGCATGCACCGCCGGGTAGTGGTGCTGGGGCAGAAATCCGCTGCGCTGCTCTTTCCTGGTCATCCGTCGCTCGGCGAAGCCGTCACCATCAATGGAACCGAGTTCACGGTCATCGGCTACCTCGAGAAGATCGGCCGCGGCAACAACACCTACGACGACGAAAAGATCTACGTGCCGGTCACCACCATGCAGGAACTGTTTGCCCTTACCGGCGACAACATCCCCGAAGACGCGTTGACGGCGATCGACTACCGGCCCACCAAGAAGAATGACAACACCGATGCCCAGGTGGCTGTGCATCGCGTCATCGCCCAGCGGCACGGCTTCGAACCGGCGCTGACTGACGCCTTCAACGAGTGGGACACGATTCAGGAGTCGCAAACCATCGGCATCATCTTTACCGCGATGGACGTTTTCCTGGGAAGCGTGGGCGTGGTCACGCTGGGCCTGGGTGCAGTGGGAATCATCAACATCATGCTGGTGTCGGTTAGTGAACGCACCCGCGAGATCGGCGTATGCAAAGCCGTCGGGGCAACCAAAGGGAGCATCATGGCCCAGTTTTTCTGGGAGGGTTTGTTGCTCACTGGATTAAGCGGATTGATCGGGATTGCCATCTCGGGAGCATTTATGGCCCTGCTGCAGGCCACGCTTACCGACAAGATTCCGGGCTTCGATCCGCCTCGTATCGTGCCCTGGTCTGCAGGGGTGGCCCTGGGTTCGCTGGTTTTGTGTGGTGTAGCGGCCGGCCTCTACCCGGCCAGCAAAGCCGCAGCCCTCGACCCGATCGAGGCGCTGCGCAGGGAGTGAGAAGGCAGCCTTCAGCTACTAGCTACTAGCTTCTAGCCTGAAGGTGCCGGGATGAGCAATTGCGGTATCAACGTGCTGGTTGAACAAAGGAACTTGTGACAGAAGCAGAAGCGTCGATCTTGGGCTTTAAGCTAGCAGCTAGAAGCTAGAGGCTAGGAGCTGCATTTAAAGAGGAAGCGTCGATCTTGGGCTTTTAGCTAGCAGCTAGAAGCTAGAGGCTAGGAGCTGCATTTCATGTTCACCGACATCTTCAAACAAGCCTGGGAAGCGATGCTCTTTAATCGCCGCCGCACCGCCATCACTACCATCGGCATGGCCTGGGGTATCGCCACGGTTGTGCTGCTCATGGCCTATGGCGCGGGGTTCAGCAACGCCATCGCCGCCATCTTTGCCCAATGGGGCACCAACACCATCGGATTCTTCCCCGGCAAGACCAGCGAACAGGCCGGCGGCGATAAGGCCGGCGTCAAGGTACAGCTCACCCTCGACGACCTCGAACGCGTCAGCATCGCCGTGCCCGAAATCACGCACATCTCGCCTGCCGCCTACCTTGATGCCAACGTGCAAAGCGATCTGCACAACTACACCTGGACCGTGGTCGGCAGCCGCCCGTCCTATGCTGACATCGTCAAGCTGATCCCCGACCAGGGCCGATTCTTCAACGGCGCTGAAGATCAGCAGCGTGAGCACGTTTGTGTGCTTGGCTCAGAAGCCAAGGCCAAGCTCTTCTCGGGCGAGTGGGCGGTGGGCGAAACCATCCGCCTCAACGGCGTCTTCTTCAAGGTCGTCGGCGTGCTTAAACCCAAGATGCAGGAGTCGAACGACGACATCAATCGCCAGGTCTACGTGCCCTTCAACACTATGAGCGATCTCAAGGACACAACCTTCATCGACGGTGGCTGGATCAGTTACCAGGGCGGCGAATACGAGCAAATCGAAAAGACCATCCGCGATACGCTGGCCACGGCGCATCACTTCCGCCCCACCGATCACGACGCGGTTCACATTGCGAACCTGCGCTCGCAGCTTCACCAGTTTGAGATTCTCTCCATCGCCCTGCAGGTGCTGCTGGCCATGGTGGGCGC
>JASHVU010000235.1 GCA_030044455.1 Acidobacteriaceae bacterium
GCCTTTCTTGTCGATGATGCGCAGGCACGCTTCATGCGTCCGCACCGTGATGCTTCTTATTCCGTCGGAGGAAAGCCCGGTCGCGTCCAGCTTCTGCCGCAGCCTAATCGCCGCTTCCACCGCGGTCTGCGCGTGGAACTCGGCCGGGTAGCTGATCTGGAACAGCACGTTCTCCATCACGTACGAACCGTAGGGCCGCTGAAATTTGAACTCACGTCCTCGGAACGATACATCGTAAAATCCCCACATCTTCGCGGTCAGCGCCGAGGGGTAACCCATCTCGCCGGCGCGGGCCATCAGCGCCAGGCGCACTGCGCGGCTGGTGGCGTCGCCGGCGGCCCAGCTTTTGCGCGAGCCGGTATTGGGTGCGTGGCGATAGGTACGCAGGCTCTGCCCGTCGACCCACGCCAATGAAATCGCGTTGACGGTCTGCTCGCGCGTAAGGCCCAGAAGTGCGCATACGACTGCAGTTGTCGCAACCTTCACCAGCACAACGTGGTCGAGCCCGACCTGGTTGAACGAGTTCTCAAGGGCGATGCAGCCCTGAATCTCATGGGCCTTGATCATGGCCGTCAGAACATCTCGCATCTTCACCAAGGGTCTGCCGCCCACAGGGCTTCGAGATAGCCAGTCAGCAGTGGCTAGGATTCCTCCCAGGTTGTCTGATGGGTGCCCCCACTCGGCGGCCAGCCAGGTGTCGTTAAAGTCAAGCCAGCGGATTATGGCGCCGATGTTGAACGCAGCCTGCACGGGGTCAAGCTCGTATCTGGTCCCTGGCACGCGCGCGCCATTGGGAACCACCGTTCCCGGCAAAATGGGCCCCAGCAGCTTGGTGCACGCCGGATACTCGAGCGCCTCAAGCCCGCAGCCCAGCGTATCCATCAGGCAATAACGCGCCGTACGATAGGCGAGATCGCTGTCAATCTCGTACCCCAGCGCATAGTCGGCAATATCGGCGATCACTTTATCGGGCGCTGGACGCTGGTTGCTTATGTGGGAGGACACGGTGGCTCCTTGCAGCGTGACAGGTGACAATTGGTTCGGCGCCGTTCCCAATTTACTCAGTTTGAGCAGGTTGGCCGTGACTCAACATAATAGTGTGAAGGGCCGGCAGCTTTGCGGAAATGTTGCTATTCTGGTACTCTTGAACAGGTAGAGGTGATGAAGATGCGCGTCAACATCAAGCCCGTCACGGGAACCCCAGCCAGCTAACCAGCCCGGTTTTCTCCATCCTTAGACTTCTTTTTGAGCAGCCCCTCAATCTCTGTCCTGTAGGGCTGCCCCAGCTTCATCAAGTCTCCTCCTGGGCGCAGTTCGTCCCGAACCCCATTTTTCAGACGTTCCAGTCCACGATCGAGCCTTTCGGTATGGATGAAGTCCTCGATGCCGGCTGAGACTGCTTCGACAGCCTCGCGGCTCAGACGATTCACATCGTCCGCCCGATTCTCCTGCTCAGCCGTGGCGGCAAGATCGGCCAGATAGCACGCAAGATTCTGGTACACGTATGGCAGATACCGCTCCCGTTCGAGGCCGGGAATTTTGGACTCCATGCTCAACAAACGGCGCGACAGAGCGACTGCACTCTCAATATCGCCGCAGAAGTATTCTGCCAATGCCTTGTTGTAATACGCCCCAGCATCCACCGAGCCGTCTGTTCCGTTCTTGATTGCTTCAGCTAAACTCAGCTCGGCCGACTTGAGCAGACCTTTCATCTCATCGGAATCGACTGCCTGGCCCGAATTAGCGAAACGGTTGTACCGCGACAGATAGAATGCTCCCCTCTGGCGGTATCCTGCGCTACTCTCAGGACTCATTTCGATTACGCGCGACGCATAGAAAAGCGACCGCTCGAAATCTTCTGGCGACTGGCTGGCGGATCCGCCCCGCTCATCATAATAGCGGGCGAGATTCTGATAGATGGTCTGAAGGCCTGCGCGGAGGTCTGGCGACTGATTGACTGAAACTACCACCGAGAGGGCCAAAACCGTCGTTTCGCTGTTCTGAATGAAAACGTGGTCGGCAGGTTTGAGCTTCTGGAACCAGCCGCTGTCGTTCCAATGGTCCATTGAAGGCATGGTCAGCTCAATCTCACGCACAAGCCTCCGGATGCGCTGGTCCATCTGGCTGAATTCCGGGAAACTGCGCTCGAATTCACTGAGTCTTTTCTGGTATTCCTCCTTAACGTCCTGCTCGATTGCCTCACTTCTTTTCCTGAATTCCTCCATCCGCTCGCTTGCTTCTTCACGCGTGAACTTGGTGGTTACAAATGCCGTGATACCCAAAAGCACCGAATAGACGCCCACCAGCGTTACCAGGCCGTCGAGGAGCTGCTTTGAATGCTCGAGTTCCTTGTCGACGCGCTCCTGCATCTCCTTCTGTTCAAACTCCAGCCGCTGCCTGGTCTCCTGCTGTTCGGCTTCGAACTGCTTTCTTAACTCTTCTCTGGCCGCGTTCACATCCTGTGCAGCATTGGCTTTAAAGTTGGGAGGCGCGCTCTGACGTGACCGCGGCAAACCCGCCGCCTGCTGTGCGCGCGCGACCGATACAATCCAGTTGAAGCCGGCAACGATTGTGAGCAGGGAGGTTAACGCAAGCAACAGGCCGCAAGACCAGAAAAGAACTGGCTCGGTGCGACTGCGTCTCATCCAGCTCCAGAACGAAGCTTGATCCCGATCAAAGGCGGTGGGGTTCTTCATATGGTCCTGCTTTGCGGGTATTATCAACGACTGCAACCTCGATCAGAACGAGATTCTCACCGAAACCGGCTCTTTCTGTCTGCCGGAGAGCGTGACGGAGTTGAGCCTGGGCTGTAGGCCCGAAGCGCGCATCCGGACACCGTGTGCCCGCCATCACACCAGTGTCCCTAACTCGAACACATTTTTCCCATTTCTTCGCCTTTTTAGCTGCCAATCTCTATTTCGCCCTGCTACAATCCCTTCGAAATGTCTTGCAGGTCAGCCTTTACCTGCCTGTTTTTATCAGCGGGAAACCCCTTGACTGCCTTTAGAGGAGGAACCACCCATGCCGGTAGCCGACGAGCGCGCCAAAGCAGTAGAACTTGCCCTTCAACAGATCGAAAAACAGTTTGGAAAGGGGTCCATCGTCCGGCTCGGCTCGCGTGAAGCCCTTCTGCCTATCTCGGTTATCTCCACTGGATCCATCAGTTTCGACGCAGCCCTCGGAGTCGGCGGCATTCCCCGCGGCCGCGTGACCGAGGTCTTCGGCCCTGAGTCCTCGGGCAAAACCACCATCACCCTCCAGGTGATCGCCGAGGCCCAGCGCGCCGGCGGCCTGGCCGCTTTCGTCGACGCGGAGCACGCGCTCGATCCCGGTTACGCCAAAAAGCTTGGCGTAGATGTCGACAACCTTCTCGTCTCTCAGCCCGATTCGGGCGAGCAGGCGCTGGAAATCACCGAAGCGCTGGTCCGTTCGGGAGCCATTGATGTGCTGGTCGTTGACTCGGTCGCCGCGCTGGTCCCCAAAGCCGAGCTTGACGGCGAAATGGGCGACTCCCACGTCGGCCTGCAGGCCCGGCTCATGTCGCAGGCCCTGCGCAAGCTCACCGGCACGGTTTCCAAATCCCGCACCGCTCTCATCTTCATCAACCAGATCCGCGAAAAGATCGGCGTGATGTTCGGCAACCCTGAAACCACCACTGGCGGCCGCGCCCTCAAGTTCTACTCCTCGGTCCGCATCGATATTCGCCGCATCGCCGCCATCAAGGAAGGCGATGCAGTCACCGGCAATCGCACCAAAGTCAAGATCGTCAAAAACAAGGTCGCCGCGCCCTTCCGCGAAGCCGAGTTCGACATTCTTTATGGAGAAGGCATCAGCCGCGAGGGCGATGTGCTCGACCTGGCCGTCATCCACAATATCGTGGAGAAATCCGGCGCATGGTACAGCTACGCCGGCGAGCGCATCGGCCAGGGCCGCGAAAACACCCGCGCCTTCCTCAAAGAGAATAAGGAAGTTTTTGCCAAGATGGATGACGAGCTGCGCAAGCGGCTCAATATTGGCGCACCCAAGGCCGAGGTCCCCGAGGTCCCGGCCGGAGGTCACGCCGAGGCCAAGGAAGCCGTCCGCGCCAAGCGTGGCTGAGCGACTCAGAGTAAGGTTTGCCGGCACCTTACGCGCCTGGTCCGCATTTACGCGGGAACAATCGTCATTGCACGCCCGTACAAAGCCACAATGGTTATGGATCGCCGGGTTAGCTTCTGCTCTAAAATGAAACTTCAAATGAAACCCACTGGGCAATGGGCGGCTTTCGGACCCCGGCGGACAATCCTCACCTGGTTCGCATTATTCTGCCTGGGCGTAATATCTCTCGCGGCGCAAAACCCTGCCGCGAATCCCGCCCCTCAAGCGGTCTCTGCTCCTGCTGCTCTCTCGGCTCTGCCGGCCGGCATTCGCGGCGTTGTCACACTCGACGGCGCATGGCGCTTCCATACGGGAGACGACCCGCGCTGGGCCAATCCCGACTACGACGATTCCAGTTGGCAAACCATCAATGTGAGCCAGTCGCTCACCGACCAGGGATTCGACACATACACCGGTTTTGCCTGGTATCGCATTCGCCTGCAACCGGAGCTCGTCTCCCAATTTGGCGGCCAGCCTGGAAACGTGCAGCCTGCTTTGCTGGTCATCGGACATACAGTGGGACAGATCGCAGTCTACGTGAATGGTCAGGAGGCCGGTCACACTCGCGGCATGACCGACACGCTATCTGAGTATCAATCGCAGCCTTTCATCGTTCCGCTTTCCGGCTCGGGACCCGTTGAAGTTGCCATTCGCACCTGGGCCGGCCCCACCATCTCCATCGGCCGCGGCTTGCTCGACAAAGTTGAGCTCGGCCCGCGCGACGAGATCGCCGATCGGTTATCGATGGCCATCGGCCATCGGTGGAACGAGGGCATCATTTCGGCGATGTTCGTCGCATTTCTCTTTCTCGGAGTCGCAATTTTAGGAGCGGCTCTCTACCTTGCCCAGCGTCATCATTCTGAATATCTGTGGCTGGCGCTGCTCTGCCTTTCGGTAGCCGTCGGCGGCGCGGCCGACGCCGCTTTCGCTCTGGCCGCGATGCCGCTTACTCTCTATCGCATATTCACGCTCTTCACCTGGCGCATTTTTATGGCAGTTACGCTGGAGTTCATTCTGCGTTTCACTGCCAGTCAATCGCGGCGGCTCATCCGCGGCTTTCAAATCGCAGTACTGCTGCTGCCCTTTGTTTACTTCATTCACGTCACACCGATATACGACGGACTTTCAGTCGCTGCTGAAGTGGTTTTCTCCCTGCTCGTCTGCATCCTGCTCTTCCGCGCATGGCGGCGCGGAAAGAGCGAGGCAGGCGTCATGCTGCTGCCCTTCTTTCTTGCCGCTACGGCCGATTCTGCCGACACTGTATTTGATTTCTTCGCATCCAGGCACTGGCTCCCGGAGCAATTCGCCTCCCACCGCTTCTATCTTGGCCCCATCGAGTTCAGTACCAGTGCAATTGCCTACACAATCTTTCTCGGTAGCTTGATCGCGGTCATCCTTTACCGGTTCGTGCGCATTAGCGAAGAGGAACAGCGTTCCGCCGCCGAAATCTCGGCCGCACGCAGCGTGCAGGCTCTGCTTATCCCCACCCACCTGCCATCGAACAAGAACTTCGTGCTTGAAAGTGCCTACCTGCCCATCAACGGCGTCGGCGGAGACTTCTTTCAGGCGCTTCCTCTCAAAGACGATTCGTTGCTGATCGTGGTCGGCGACGTGAGCGGCAAAGGTCTGCAGGCCGCAATGAATTCAAGCACCCTGGTGGGCGCTCTGCGCAACGAGCTTTCTCACGACCCGGTCACGGTCCTTGAGCACCTCAACCGCGTTCTTATCGGCGCGGTCCCGGTCGCGGGCAACGTGCCCGACCTCGATTGCGCACCCTGCTACGCCACCTGCCTCTGCGCAAGAATCTATCCCGACGGCACCACAACCATCGCCAACGCCGGCCATCTGGGCCCGTACCGTGACGGCCGCGAAGTGCCGCTCACGCCCAGCCTGCCCCTGGGAGTCATCGCAGACACCCAATTCGAGCAAACCACCTTCCAGCTCAACCACGGCGACAGGCTCGTATTCATCTCCGATGGCGTGGTTGAGGCAACCAATCCGCACGGCGAACTGTTCGGTTTTGAGCGCACCCAGCAGGTAAGCAACGAATCGGCGCGCTACATTGCCCAAACCGCACAAC
>JASHVU010000236.1 GCA_030044455.1 Acidobacteriaceae bacterium
CCGCATCCATGAAATCTTTGACCAAGCAACGGAGAACAGCATCCTGATTATGAATGAGAGCTTCCTGTCCACGACGCTGAGCGATGCAATCTTTCTGAGCCGCGAAGCGATGAAGCGAATCGCCGCTCTAAACATGTTGTGCGTCACTGTTACATTTCTCGACGAACTAGCCACGTTTGATGAAACGACAGTGAGCATGGTTAGTATGGTGAATCCCCAGGATCCGCAGCAGCGGACATTCAAGGTGATGCGGAGGCCCGCAGATGGACTTGCCTACGCCGCAGCGATCGCCGAGAAATATCACCTCACCTATGATGACGTGAGGTCTCGCGTCGGTTCGAAGGAAAGCGAGGCGAGCGGGTCATGAAAGTCTTTCTCATGTTTCGTGATCGAGACTTCACCCTCGAAGCCGGCGTGCCAGCGAACGCAACGGAACTGACTCAGGACCTTGAATTGGGGACCCTGTTTCACGCTATGGCCGGCGGCGATGACTTTCTTCTGCAGGTTGCGAAGAACGCCGTGCTGGCGAGCCTCAAAAGCCGAGAAGCAATTCTGTATCGCCAGGAGGTTCTTTCCGACTGCTTGGAATTCCCGGACATCGCGCGAGATCTCTATGCTCTAGCAGTTGATGCCATTCAACGCGAGAAAGCGATTTGGGGTTGGTTTTCCCTTACTTCCCCTGACTCCCTATTGCATCGATCCGTTGAGGCGCTTGGACTGTTTGCCGGGTCACTCGAGCGCCTAAGGAGCCTCGCCGATGAACACAGCTCGAAGTTCCGTTCGGAGGGATTTCGCTGGTTCTTTGGCATGATCGCCCAGGAACTCGATGATGTCTACCTCGAGACGATGAGAAGCCATCTGGAACGTCTGAAATTCCGCGCCGGTGTTTTAATGGGCGCCGATCTAGGGCCCGATTTTCGAGGGCTCAATTACATTCTGCACAGCCTCGACGTGAAACGGCTTCATTGGTTCGAACATGTCCAAGAATGGGTGGCGCAGATTACGCGCAAGAGCGGCTCAGCGCTGTCCTTTGAGGTGGACCCCAGGGACGAGGCTGGCTTCCGTGCATTAGAAGCTCTCAGAACGGAAGGGATCGCTAGTGTCGCAATCGCCTTGGCGCAGTCAAGCGATCACATCCTGAGTTTCTTCAAAGCGCTGCGCTTGGAACTCGGGTTCTATATCGGATGCCTGAATCTGCGGGAGAAGCTGGCGGCGAAAGAGGAGCCTTTCTGCCTTCCAACTCCACTCGGAGAAGAAGACGAGGTGCTCCGATGCCAGGGAATCTATGATGTGTGCTTGAGCCTGAATATAGCCGAGCGGGTAGTCGGCAACGACGTGGCCGGTGAGAACAAATCTCTGGTTGTGATCACGGGTGCTAACCGAGGAGGCAAATCGACGTTGTTGCGCGGCATTGGCTTGGCCCAACTTATGATGCAGTGTGGCATGTTTGTAGCGGCGCGGGAATTTCAGGCGAATATCTGTCAGGGCATCTTCACGCATTTCAAACGCGAAGAAGACGCCAGCATGAAAAGTGGCAAGCTTGATGAAGAACTCAGCAGGATGAGCGCCATTGTGGAGAGAATCACTCCTCGCTGTGTACTTCTCCTGAATGAGTCGTTTGCTTCGACGAACGAACGGGAGGGATCGGAAATCGCCCGACAAATTGTTCGAGCCCTTCTCGATAAAAGGGTAAAGGTTCTCTACGTAACGCACATGTTCGATCTAGCCGATGGATTTCATCGGCAACACATGGACTTCGCACTCTTTCTCCGCGCAGAACGTCTAGAGGATGGCTCGCGCACTTTTCGCCTTCTTGAGGGAGCCCCTGAGCGGACAAGTTACGGCGAGGATCTGTTCCGGCGTATTCTCCAGCCAGAATCTGAGAGCGTTCAGTCGATTGTGCCGTAATGAGTCCGACGATGCCCTGCTGAAAGGCAAACCGCCGAGAGGAGTTGTTCACTGCCGGAAATGTTGCAGCTTGGGCTCATTCGCCCCAGGGAAACTGAGCGGAGTGCCTGGGGATCCACTCGTTCGAGAACAATGATCTCCAGATGCATCCGAAATTAGCGTGGCAACACAGATCGGATGTGGCACTCGCAGGTTAATGAGTCCGCCTTGGGTTCCAGTTGTCCGAGCCAGCGCTCAAAATCGGCGTGGTCTTTGCCGCTTTCCAGTTTTCGCCCGGGATTCAATCGGATCCATTCAAGTTTCTTTCCGCTGAGCCAGTGAAAGAACGGTGTCAACATGGTATCTGGATAGCAGGCCCGATCATGAGATCGCATTTGCTTCCGCGTCATATCATGGTCGCGCGCATACGCTTCGAAGCGACACCGAAAGTCACCGTTTGATCGCTTCCTGAAACGCGGCATGGATATCCCTCCGCGCTATGTCTTTCAGTTCACAGCAATCCCGCGAGAATCGGCTCCGAGAGCTGCTCCTAGCATTCCCAAGGCAGACCGGCTTTGCCAAAGTGCCCGTAATTCGTTGTCTGACGATAAATGGGTTGTAACAGCGACAGCCGTTCGATGATCGCCGCTGGCCGAAAATCGAATTTCTTCACGAACTCCAGCGCCGCTCTCGCATCGCCGGTGCCGAACGTCTCCACTTTGATCGAAATCGGTTGGGCGACACCGATCGCATAGGCGACCTGGATTTCTGCCTTCGTTGCGACTTCTTCCGTAACGACCTGACGCGCGACGTACCGGCAGAAGTAGGCAGCGCTGCGGTCCACTTTCGATGGATCTTTTCCGCTAAAGGCTCCGCCACCGTGATGGGCGGCGCCGCCGTAAGTATCGGCAATGATCTTCCGGCCTGTAACCCCACAATCCGCCGCAGGACCGCCGAGAACAAAGTTCCCCGTCGGATTGACATGAAACCGTATCCCGCCATTGAACCAGGCGCCGAGGACGCGCGGCGCGAGTTTGTCCCGAACATAGCCAACAATTTCTTGGTGGCTCACGCTGGCCGAATGTTGTGTGGAAACGAGCACATCCGTTACAGCGGCAGGCGTGTTTCCTTCGTAAAGTATGGAAACCTGCGATTTCGCATCGGGGCGGAGCCAGGGAAGTCTCCCAGCTTTTCGATCTTCGGCAAGTCCATTGGTAAGCCGATGCGCCAAAGAAATTGGCAACGGCATCAATTCCGGCGTCTCTTTGCAGGCA
>JASHVU010000237.1 GCA_030044455.1 Acidobacteriaceae bacterium
GGGCTGCTTCCGTCCCGATTTGCTCTCCACAGATTTACATCTGGATAGGAGATGTATGTCACGAACTGACCGTCACTCGAGAAGCTCAAATCAAAGGCTGAGATGCCGCCAAGGAAGGGCCTGAGCGCCGCGGTTCGCGGATCGACGCGGGACAGTTCGCCGAGTGAGGTGTAACCGGAAGCGAAGATCCTTTTACCATCTTTGCTTGGAGCGGGGTTGTCCCATGCGATTGGTCCAGACGTCAACTGAATAGGCGTCCCGGACGGTCGGCGAAATAGGCCGCGTCTCTCATCGAGAACCCAGAGTTGTTCACCTTCGTCCCTCAGGTCTGGCGACGATCTAAAGACAAAGAAATTTCCTTCTGGTGTCCACCTGCCGCAGCACAGAAATCCCGTGGAGTGCCAACCAATGAGCAGTTGGTGAAGATTCGATCCATTCGGAGAAATCTCCCACAGAGTATTTTCCTTGTCGAAGCGGATTCTGCTTCCGTCCGGTGACCACGCAAGCGATTGCTCCCCTCCCCCTGGCGAGGCCAGCTTATGTGCTCCTGTACCATCGCTCCGGACTAGCCAGATTTCTCCTTCCGCGGTTAGGTAAGCGACGGAACTCCCGTCGGGTGAGTAGGCCGCTTGCCAAGCGTTGCCTAGGCGGCTATAAGAACCGTCCGGAATGCGGACATTCCACAGCATGGGGAGCTTCTTCCAATTCTCTTCCCCGGAACCTACTAGCATGTGTGCTCCATCCGCCGAAACATCCATCACATATGGACCGTCTCCGGGAGCCGCAACGGGCACCTTGACCATCGCACCGCCTTCGGTCCCAACTTCGTATATGACCAAATCAGAAAGTGAATTGATGAATACTCTTGTCCCATCCGTACCGCCTGCCCATTTCGGATGTCCATCGAAGGTTAACTTGGTTGTTCGGGTGACATGCGGCGGCGGCAGAGGTCGACTTAGGTACGAGATTCCTGCGCACGCCAGCGCGAGGACAGCAGCCGACCCGAGGACCATCCAGCGGAGCCGCTTACTGCGTCCGCCGACAACAGCTGCTAGAGCGCTCGGAGCAGCACCAGCGTCGCCTTCCGCCTGTTGACCATCCGCACCGGGTGTGGGCAAAACATCCTCAGCTACCTCCACCGCGCAGATAAACCTGTAGCCCACGGTCGATACGGTTTCGATGAATCGCGGAGTTCTGGCTTCATCGCCAAGCAGGCGGCGGAGCAGCGCGATGCTGCGCGCCAGCGAATTGTCGGTGACTGCGGCATCGCCCCAAACCGCGTTGAGCAGTTCTTCTTTCTCAATCAGCTTTCCCTGGCCGCGCAGCAGGACGAGTAAGACGCGAAAAGCCTTGGGCTCGACCGCCAGCACCTCACCGGCCTTGACGATCGAGAACTCCCGTTCGCGAACCTCGACCTCGGCGAATCTGAAAATAAAGGATTTACCAGCCATCATAACTCCATCATCGGCCTTCAGAAAGAGATCAGCGGCTTGGAGAAACTGATCAGGAGTCCACCATGACCATGTAGAGCAACGCCCGCAGAGTGCCCTTAGCCAGCCCGGCTAAGGAGCTCTCGCAATGACAAATCTGAAGTGGGCCGCAGCCATCGCAATCGCTGTATCAACCGTTAGCATGCTTCAAGCTGAATCGCATTGCCCAGGGGATGTGGCAAGTTTACCTTTCCATATGACTAACGGCCAGCAGATTGTTCTGCCCGTCTTAATCAATGGCTCGGGGCCTTTCAACTTTCTTCTGGATACCGGCGCACAAATCACAACCATCGATCCAACGATTGCGGTCCAACTCAAAATTGCGACTGGGGGAGCAGCCACAATAGCAGGAACTGGATTCCAAGAGTCCGCATCTATGGCGCCGGTCAACCTGATCGAAGTTGGTACACACACCGTGGCCGGATTCAGAGTTCTGGTATACAACCTCGGCAATATCCGTTCCGGCGTCGTGGGAATTCTGGGCGAGGACTTTCTGGAGAAGTTCGACGTGCTGATCGACAACGACCATAAGCAGCTCTGCCTGGACGGGACGGGTGAGATGCGCGGCCATGTGAAAGGCGAGCATATTGAGTTGTTGTCAACGACGGAGCCGGCAGATGGCTCGTCGTTGCCGGTGCCGCTTATCGTAGCTTCACGCTTTACCGATGGAAAACGTCCCGTGAGGCTGGCGCTTGACTCGGGAGCCAATGTTCCGCTGCTTTACTCGCCGTCCGGCTACCTTGCCGTTGGAACAATTACCAACACGGCCTTTGCGGTCGGCGGCTCGAATGGGGGTAAGCAGACCTACTTCGCTTTGCCGCCGCAGAATGTGAGGATCGGCGATGCGGAGCTCTCCGGAGTTACATTCCTTTCAGCCGCCAGTGCCCAGAGCGCGTCGCAGCCCGCGGATTTCGACGGCCTGTTGCCGACCGGGCTTTTCCGGCGCGTCTTCATCGACCATCAGGAACACTACGCGGTTCTTCAACCGTAGCGGCGAAAGCTAGCTTGCGCGAGTGGCCGGCTGTCGTTCCTTTACTTCTGAGCCATGGATGCTGAAGCCGCATCTTTCGAGCTCTCTTTGCTCGAAGGATGGAAAGCACATCCATCAACGCACCACGGACAACAAGTCCCGGTTCTTCCAGTCGGAATACGTGACAAGGAATGAGTCCCGAAGAGCCAGTCTTAATTTAGTTTCGAGGCTGTGTCACAACCTTTACGTTTTGGCACGGCACTCCTGCAACAATTCGATCCCTTGTTTTCAGTGATTTGAACGAGCTAGTTTGACGACGCTTTCGAATCAAAATCTGCGGAGTTCCTTAATGTTCAAGCGTGTTAAAAGGGTATCGCGGACCTCGGCGTTGGCGATACCCTTTTGTCACAGGTTCATGCGTTCATGCGGAATTGAACATCTTTTTGCGCGTCGAATCGTTGAATCGCAGTTAAGTTGTCGTAGAACAGCCGAGGCCTGACAAGTGATCTTTACCATTTGGCTCGCAATGATTTTTCACGACAAGCGGTAAATCGGCTGCGTCACTCACCGAGCCAAAATTGGGGCCCCGGGTGAGTGACCGGCTACACAGAGATTACTAGTTAAGCAACAAGCGTATGCGTTTTACGGATTTGGTTCAATGCCGATGCGGTCGTTCACTGCACATTGAATTCGCTGCTTGCTTCCGAGATAACGTTCTGTAGTCTGGATCGAAACATGACCCAACAGAAACTGAATCTGCTCAAGTTCTCCGCCTGCGGATTGGCATAAGCGAGCGCAGCTGCGTCGGAGGTCATGAGGTGCGATGTTGGGAAGCCCCGCTCTTTTGGCCGAGTCCTTAACGATGTGCCAGACCGCTCTGACGGAGATTCCGTCCCCCCAGGGACGACCTCGTCTGTCAACTTTCCGAAAGATCTTTCCATCGCGGATTCCGGCCGCAGTAATCCAGTCTTGAAGTTGCAGTCGTACCCAGTCGGGAATCGGAACCGTCCGGATATGACCGCCTTTGCCGATTAGGTCGACAATGGCCCAATGGCCTTCCCGTTGGTCGAGATCTCTCAGTCTGAGGTTGCTCGCTTCGCGTCTTCTCAGCCCGCAGGCCAGCAAGAGGGCCAACAATGCCCGGTCGCGCTTGCCCTTGAGGCGATCAGGATCGGTAGACTGCCACAGAGCTTTACCTTGATCCGCCGTTAGCCAATTGCCAAGACGGACGCCAAGTTTTCTGAGCCCGTGCACACGGCGGATTCCGGCG
>JASHVU010000238.1 GCA_030044455.1 Acidobacteriaceae bacterium
TGGTCAAAGCGCAGCTCACGCAGGGCCAATTCGATGCGCTGGTCGATTTTGTTTTCAACCTGGGCCAGGTTCGCCTGGCCGATTCCACGCTTTTGCACGAACTCAATGCCGGTCGCTTCGCTGAGGCAGGCGAGCAATTCCTGCGTTGGGACCACGCCGGCGCTCAGGAGAACGCCGGCCTAAAGGCGCGCCGTAAAGCGGAACTGAGTCTCTGGAACTGCGCCGAAAGCGAGTCAGCGGGTCAGCAAGCCAGCGAGTCAGCTTTGGTTCACAGCTAAGATGCTAGCTCACAAATTTCCACCGGTTCGTCCGCCTTCACATATCCCTTCCGCCGAAACCAGTCTTCCATCGCGCTCTGCAACCGGTCGAGCGGCACGCGATTCCCCGCCTCCATCAACCCATCGGCCACCGGCAGCGTATCGTCAAAGACCGCATCGTTGGTAAAGTTGCGCATGGCAAAGTTGTCGATCCAGGCAATCGGGCACGCATGACGCGCTCCCTCCACATCGACTCTCTCCACTCGGATCCGCCGCACAAACATGCATTCACTTTAAACGCTCGCGCCCGCCCGCTCTTGCGCGACGCTCACTGCTTCGTTGGATTGGCAACCTTCGCATCTTTGCCCTGCTGCGTCTCAACGCGGAACACCTTGAAGTCGTAATCGCGCTCGGTGATGTGCTGGCGCAGGCTTTTCACCATCAGCACTCGCGCCAGAAACGTTCCCTCGCTGCCCGTCGGGAGCCACAGTCCTTCTTCGACCGGCGCCTGGTCGAACTTGAAGTTCGTTCCCTTTTCCACCGTTGCCACCAATCCGCCGCCAACGCGGAATTTATCATTGAAACTCACTTCGAGATGCGCTACCTGTAGTCCCGCCTCGTCAATCCACAGCGTCCCCTGCAGTTTTTTTGAAGCGTCCTCGGCCAGCCCATGGGTCTTTGCATTCTTGCGCCCGATAAAATCGAAAACGATTGTCGGCCTGCCGCGATAGGTCTCGCGCCGCGGGTTGCGCACGTCCATAATGTCAAGCAACCTGCTCACGCTGATGGTCTGTCCCTCGAGCGGCTGATCGGGCGGCGTCTTCTCTGCCTTCTCCACCAGTTTGGTTACACGTTCGGTCTCTTTCTCCTCGTCGTGGCCGGCCAGCGGCTTGCCGTTCTTGTTCACCGCGCGCTCAATCAGGTGACCGTTCACAAAAAAGTCATCGTCCACTTCTGTCTCAGTCTTGGTGACATGGCCATTTGCGTCAATGTCCTCCACCGTCTGCGCCGAGGTGAACGTGTAGTTCTCCCGCACTTTCTCAAGCTGCTTCTGATGGTCATCCACCTGCCTCATCAGGTCTGGAATATTCGGTACGGGAGCATTCGCCGCCGGCTGGGCGCGCATGATCGAGGCAAAAACCGCCAATGCCGCCAGGCTCATCATCCAGCAATCGCCTCTCACTCGCATGTGTCAATCCTTATCGAATTCAGTTTGCTTGGGCTCGCCTGCCTGCACTATCTTTGCGCTACAGCGATTCTGGGTTGCTAGAGCCAGAAGCGATTGCCGCGAAGTCGCCGCGACACCGGGGCCCCCAGCGAATGATTTGTATTTGCCGGGGTGGGACAACAAGGAGTCGGCGTCCTCTACCGATCCTCAACAGGACCCACTTACCCAGGAATTGCGTTTGAGGCCTGGTCCCGCTCAGCATTCACTTACGGAAGCGGCTTGTTCGAGGTTCCCACACACCGCCAAGCAGCCCCGGAGGGTATTCTGCATCCGATAATAGAAAGCCGCGCACCCTGGACGGCCTGCGCGGCAATCCATTCTGGCAGTTGGACTCTGAAGGAGAAAGAAAGATGTTAGCTCTGCTGGCTCAATGGCTGCTCAGCGCATTGGCGCTGATCATCGTCTCAAGAATCGTACCCGGATTCCACGTTTCAGGCTTCGGACCCGCACTCATTGCGGCGCTGGTCATCGGCCTGCTCAACGCCACCGTGGGACTGTTCCTCAAGATCGTCACCTTCCCGTTGAGCATCCTCACTCTCGGCCTGTTTCTGCTGGTCATCAATGCGCTGATGATTGAGTTTGCTTCAAGCATTGTGCGCGGGTTTCATGTGCACGGTTTCTGGCCGGCTTTTTGGGGCGGCGTAGTCCTATCGCTGCTTGGAATGCTGATTCGCGCTGTGTTGAAGGACTAGGGCAATTCCTGAGTAGGTATATCCGTTGGGTGTCCTCGCCGGGTCGAAGTCTCCCTGATGGTCGCGTCGACTTGAAGTGATCGGTTTCGGGCCACAGGGACTCAGGAATTGCTTTAGCTTGAGCGGATATCGAGGTCCGGATCTGCGACCCTGAGCGTGGCGCAGCCAGTACGCTGCTTTGCGGCCGGCGGGCCAGAGGACTCACGACCGCTCACTCCGGGGTCGAGTAGGGGCCGGTTTAACCTGCCTTTGCGACAAGTGGTGCCGGCTCTGCCTTCGGCCGCGGCAGGCTGGAGTGGAAGATAAATTCTCCGCATCCCAGCTTCTTAGCCTCATACATTGCTCGATCGGCATCGTGCAGCAGTTGCTCGGGACACGTTCCATCCAGTGGAAATTCGCTGATTCCGATGCTCGCGCTGATTCTTAATTGGCACGGGCCAAGCTCAAACGGCATATCGATTGCTTCAACGATCCTTTTTGCCACTTGTGCGGCTTCAGCCCGATCGTGCGCTCCGGGAAGCACCACCACAAACTCGTCGCCACCGAACCGCGCCACGATATCGCTATCGCGCAAGCAGCATCGCAAACGGCTTGAAACCATCACTAGTAACCTGTCTCCGATGTCGTGCCCGTAACAATCGTTCACACGCTTGAACCGGTCCAGATCGAGCATCAGCACCGAAATCTGTTCGCTCTTGATTTCCGCGCGGGTAATTGCCTGTCCGAGCTGCTCGTGCAGGGCTGCACGGTTCAGCAAATCAGTTAATGCGTCGTGCATCGCCATATGGTGCATCTGCAGTTCCGCGCGCCTTCGTTCGGTCACATCCCGTGAAACGCCCATGGTGCCGATAATCCTGCCGTGGCGGTCAATCAGCGGCAACTTGCTGGTCTGAACCCATGTCTCGTGCCCGTCCGGCCAGGTCTCTTTCTCCTCCTGTCCGATGATCGGACGCCCGGTCTCAAGAATCTTCCGTTCATCCTCCAGAGCCTGTTGCGCATGTTCGGCGGTGAATATATCGGCGTCGGTCTTGTTGAACAAGTCCGAGTCATTCTGGAAGCCAAAATATCTCACCATTCCCTTGCTCAGGCACAAGAAGCGGCTCTCGCGATCCTTGAAGAAAACATTGTCCGGAATATGGTCGAGCAACGATCTAAATAACGTATGTTCCATGTGCGCGCGCCGTTCGGCAGCAATCTTTAAATAAAGCACCAAGCCGAGCAACACCATCAGGACTGCGGCAGCCACGTTAACCGCCAGAACCATCGCGGGCGAAACGCGCGGTGCAAGCGCAAGCGAAGATCGTGTGCCGATCGCGAAGCCCAGCAACATCGCCAAAGCAGCGATCGTCATCCCTGAAACTCTGGGAAAACGATGCAATCTCCGCGTCATCTTCATTCCCAAGCGGGCGGTCCTCTGCGCGCGTCTGGTTACAATTCATCGGACAAAAAACGCGGAACTTTACAAAATGTCTCTGGGAATCCGCATTTCCGATGTCTGACGGCGACACCAGAAGATACCCAGGGCCGGTTGGCCAAACGCCTTACGCACAGGCCCAATCCCCGGCTGGCGTCGGGGTTCAATGTTGAGCCGATGGTTGCTGAGACTGCGGCTTACGGCAATTCCTGAGCTCGGGTGTCCTGTTGAGCTCTTCACAAGGTCGCCGCTCTTTGTTGTCGCGTCGACTCGGCTGCCTGCTTTTGGGATACAGCTACCCAGGAATTGCGCTCGTTGCTTTTTTTTGCGCTTTCTTGCGAGCCGGATGCGGCTTGGCCGATTTCGGCTGCAGGCTCACCACGGGTGGCTTGAGCGTCTGCGGGGATCGCATAGCGCCGGCTCCGGAAAACTCACCCACCGCACCCATCTTTGCCGGCACCGCCGGCGCTTTTGCAGGCTGCCACGGCTGAATGCGGGAATAGACACCCCAGCCTCCTCCTGCCACAACCATCACAATGGCCGCCGCGGCCGTCGCCCGAACCCAGGCAGCATCAGAACGCAACACAAGCGGCCACGCCAAAACCCGGCCCTGCCGCGGCGCGGTGTGCAAGGCATCATGCACGCGCTCCTCAAGCCCTTCGGGCGCAGGCAGGCTGGCGATTACCCGCAGCGTGTCTTCTCCTGTGTTTGCACCGTCCATCGAATTGTGCAGATTCAGATTCATTGCCTTTCCTCCTCTGCCGCGGCCGTTTCTGAGGTGCAGCCCGAGGGTTCCAACTCCCTGGTCTTGGCTCTTGAATGATTCAGCATCCCGGCCATCAGGTTGCGCGCGCGGAAAAGCCTCGACCTTACGCTCGACTCGGTAATGCCCAGCACCGACGCGATCTCAACGCTGGAAAGCTCGTCGAACGCCGAAAGCATCAGCACCTCGCGCTCCTTGGCCGGCAACTGCTCAACGCAGGCCAGCACCTGGGCGTGATGCTGCGCCGCGCTCGCCACCTGCTCGGCAGAGAGACCCGAGGAGGGCAGCACGCGCGCCAACTCCGCCACATCATCGGTCTCCGGGCGGGTCTTGGCGCGCCGTTTGCGGTCAAGAACGATATTCCACACGATGCGGATCAGCCATACCCGGTGATCGCGAACTTCATTCAGCTGGTCACGATGACGCAGCACGCGCAGGAAGGCCTCCTGCACGGCATCCTCCGCGTCAGCTGGGTTGCGCAATACTGAGAAGGCGACGCGGTAGAGTGCGCCGGCGTACTGATCGACCAGTGCAGCAAGGGCCGCCTCTTCCGCCTGCTGGCGGACCGCGTTGGCCGCGGCGGTGTCATCAAGGTCCATCCATCCTGCGCAAATGGCCTGAGTGGCGCTCATCATGCACCAGACGCAGGCACGGGGCGAAATGCTCGGCTACTGCCCTTTGCCGGAGAGCTTCTGCTCGGCAATGGATGCGGCGGCGCTGTCTTTGTCATTGTCCTTGATTTTGGCCCAGAGCAGCTTGGCCTGGTCCTGCTTGCCCTCGGCGGCGTAGAGATCGGCGAGGTTTAGTTGGGCGGCCGCGGACGACACGGTATCAGAAGGCTTGGCTACCAACTGGTTATAGAGATTAATGGCGTCGTTGTCGCGGCCGATCTGGTGATAAAGTCCGGCCAGCGCCAGCCTGGCCAGGTTGGCGATGTTCCGGTTCCACGATCCGGCAGCGGCTTTCAACTCTGTCTCGGCTGGCCCGCTGTGGCCGAGATCGATGTAGGTAACGCCTGCAAAGTAGTGAGCCTTCGAAGCTTGCGGCAACCCGCTGAAGTTGTGCGCGATGGCCACAAATTCGCGGTTCGCTTCAGTAGCGCGCGCTGCGGCGGTTGTATAGGTGCCGGAGTCGGGCACCCCGGGCTCAGCCAGCGGTTCCGTATAAACGTCAACGGCGCTTCCCAGCGCCTGGTCGGCGGCCGAGGTGCGCGTATTCCAATAGACGTATCCTGAGACCACCAAAACCAGCGCAACGGCCGCGCTGATCACCCAACGGAGGACCATTGAGCGGTTGTCTCCCAGCCAGCTGGCGCTGGTTGCGGCCGCACGGGCGAATTTGTCTTGCTTCAGGGCGTGACGGGTTTGTGTATCCACTTGTTTCTTATGTCCTTCGCTGATTGACTTGCAGGCGGGGCCGAACTCGGCTGGACCAGACTGGCTAAAGGCGCTGCGACTGCAACCCAACTAGTTTAACAGCGGGCCGAGGCGAATAGCCAATTTCTGGAGCTTCCTCGTCCACTGTTCACAGTCCACCGTTACTGCTACGCTAAACACATGTACGAAGACTTCCACGTCGCCGATCGCTGGAGCGGAGAAGACATTCATTGCCGCTGGAAGGCCAACATGGTGGCTATTGCCACGCGACACGCCGACGCAGTCGATATCCGCTTCGACGTGAACGAACGCCCCATGTGGATCGCGCTGCCATCTACCGCCTGGGTCGAGCAGAAAAAGCGTTCCGGCAAAGTAATTACCGACCAGCTCGCCGCGCAGGTTGCGGGCCGCTACCTCAAGCAGCTCATTGGAGAGGGTTACGATGCGCGCCGCGAGGTGTATACCATGACGGTCGATGAAGTGCTCTCGCACCTCGACGCTGTGGTTGAAGAAGCCAGGTCGCAGGGTGCCATGCCCACATTGCCGGTGCTGACCTGATCGCCAGCCGATGACCTCAGATACGATTCCAGCCCGCGACCTCGGCGAAATTGCGCGCCAGTTTGCCGTCGAAGGCGAATTCTGTCAGGCAGTGCCTTACGGGGGCGGCCACATCAACGAAACCTGGTGCGCCACCTTCAACCGCGCCGACGCACGCGTTCGCGGCATTCTGCAGCGCATCAATCACAATGTCTTTCGCAATCCCGCGGCGCTGATGGAGAACATCGAACGGGTCACGCAGCACCTTTCAGCGCAATTGGCCAAAGAACCAGACAGAGAACGCCGTGCCCTCACGCTCATTCCCAGTCGCGCAGGTCGCAACTTGTATGTGGACCCGGGCGGCGGCTACTGGCGCGCATGGCGGTTCATTGAGGGCGCGCGCACCTACGACGCAATTGAATCCGCGCAGCAAGCCTATGAGGGTCCGCGAGCCTTCGGTCGCTTCCTGGCGATGCTGGCCGATTTGCCGGCGCCGCGGCTTCACGACACTATTCCGAACTTTCATTCCACGCCCGGGCGCTTCGCGGCTCTCGAAGATGCCATAGCCCACGATACCGCCGGACGCGTGCACCTGGCCGAGCCGGAGATCGCTTTTGCCCACGCGCGTAAATCCATTACCGGCGCGCTGCTCAATGCCGGCCTGCCCGAGCGCGTTACGCACAACGACACCAAGATCAACAACGTGCTGCTCGATGACCAGACCGGCGAAGGGATCTGTGTGATCGACCTCGATACCGTGATGCCCGGCTTTGCCGCTTACGATTTTGGCGATCTGGTCCGGTCGGCCACCTGTCCGGCCGCGGAGGACGAGCGCGATCTTTCTAAAGTGACCGTGCGTTTTGATCTTTTTGAAGCCCTTGCGCGCGGCTACCTGAGCACGGCCGGAGACATGCTCACACGCGCAGAAAAAGAGTCTCTGGTCCTGGGCGGAAAACTCATCACCTTCACGATGGGAATCCGATTTCTCACCGATTTTCTGAATGGCGACACCTACTACAAGGTGCATCGCGCCGACCACAACCTCGACCGTTGCCGCACGCAGTTCAAGCTGGTCGAATCGATCGAAGCGCAGGAAAGCGCGATGGAGCAATTCATTCGATCAATCGGCTGACCGCACTCACTCGTGCCTGAGCGCTTTCATGGGTTGCACACCCGCGGCGCGACGGGCGGGAATCCAGCTTGCGGCCAGCGCCACGGTCAGCAGAATTAAAACTCCGCCAATAATTGTCGTTGGATCCCACGGCTGAATTCCGTAGAGCATTGACTTCACCAGCCGGGCCAACCCAAGGGCTGCGCCGGCGCCGGCCAGAATGCCCACTATCGCGAGCCATGTGCTTTCGCGCAATATCATTCCGCGCACCTGGCCGGGTTGAGCGCCGAGCGCAAGGCGAATTCCAATTTCGCTGGTGCGTTGCGCCACCGTGTAAGCCATAATGCCGTAGATTCCCACGCAGGCCAGCGCAAGGGCCAGCAATCCGAAGCCCGAAGTGAGCGCGGCAAACAAGCGCTCCATTTGCAGCGTGGCATCAATCTGCTCTTGTTGCGTGCGAATGTTGATGACGGGCAGGTCGCGGTCTTCCTGTTGTACTAGATGCCGCAGCGAAGGCACGATCTGTGAGGGTGAGAACCGGGTGCGGACGGCGTAGGTCATTCCGCCCACTTCGGTTTGCTGCACATAAGGCACCATAAACTGCGGCGGCGCCGGGTCGCGCAACGTAGCGTAGCGAGTGTCTCCGCAAATGCCCACGATCGTCACCCATCCCTGCTTTGCGTCATCGGTTTTGAAACGAGTCCCGGTCGGGTTGGTGTGCGGAAATCGTTTCCTGGCCAGTGCTTCATTGATGATGGCGACGCGTTGCGATGTCGCGGTATCCTGCGGGCCAAAGCCGCGGCCGCCTACGATGGGAATGCCCATGGTTTGAAAGAAGTTGTTCCCAACTATATTCCAGTCTTCGGCGCCGCTGTGGTCGCCATTGTCGGCCGTATTTTCCGGAATGAAATCGTCGTTCGACATGCTGTCAGCGATGTATGCGGTCAAACCCAGCGTCACGCCTTCCACACCGGGCAATGCCGCGAAAGCCTGCTCGAGACGCCGATCCAGTTCGACGTCCTTGCCCATGCCGTAACGCAGGGCGGGAGGCACGATTTCAAAGAGAATCAGGTGATCCGTTCTGAAGCCAGGATCGATGGAATTGAGCGCGTACAGCGTGCGCACAAAGAGCCCCGCGACGATCACCAGCAGCGATGACAGCGTAATTTGGAATGCAACAATCGATTTGCCGCTGAGGTTCCGCCGCCGCCGCGTCGAGGTTTGAGCACTCTCTTTCAAGCTGCTGCTCACTTCGCTGCGCGCGGCGAGCCACGCGGGGATGAGCCCGAAGACCAGTCCCGTCGCAAGCGTAGCCGCCGCGGCAAAACCAAACACCCGCCAGTCGAAATGGACTTCAAGCGAGATCCGTTGCCAGCGATTGGTCATAAGCATGGGAATCGCGTTGCGCGCGAGGTAGCCGAGCGCAAGCCCTCCAGTGCCACCAATGCCCGCCAGCAGCAGGCTCTCAGTGAGCAGCTGCCTCAGAATGCGCCCGCGGGTCGCGCCGATTGCCAGCCTTACGCTCATCTCGCGTTGCCGCTCGGCTCCGCGCGCAAGCGTCAGGTTAGCAATGTTGGCGCATGCCAGCAGCAGCACAAAGCCGGTGAGCGCCATCAGCACATACGACGGCTTTCTGAACATCCCGTCAGCGAGGCGCAGCCCTCGGCTGCCGTCGACCAACACCAGGTGAGGCACGGTTTCATTCGGCTTCACCCGCATGGTGGCGCGGGTTGCCGACTCCAGCTGCGCCACAAGAATCGCCTGCGCTTGCGCGTCTGTGACTCCGGGTTTGGCTCGTCCCATCACGTTTACCCACCACATCGTGGAGTCTTCAAGCAGCGAGGTCTTCCCCTTGGGGTCGACGATGGGCTGCATGGTGAGCGGGACAAATATGTCGGGCGAAGCCTGCACACCCTTAGCGCCTGTGAATCCGCGCGGATTGACGCCCACGATCGTGAACGGAACCTGGTTGATCGTGATGGTCTGGCCGATCACTGAAGGCGACCGCCCATAGGACCGTTCCCATAACCCCTCACTGATGAGAGCAACGGCTCCCTCACCGTATTTACTTTCGTCCGACGGAGTGATAGGACGGCCCAGCTGCGGTCTCACGCCCAGCACGGAGTAGTAGTTGCCTGAGACCAACTCGGTCTCAACCTCTTGCGCCACACCGCGTATTGTCGCGTTCATCGCATCCCACTTGAACGCGAACAAGTCTTCGAGCGACTGGTTGTGGGCACGCAGTTGGAGGTAAACCGGGTAGGAGAAGATTGTGCCCTGCATCCCGCCCTCGGGCGCAGGATCGAAGTCTCCCCACATGCCGTGCACAGCCGAATCCCCAACCGAATGCCACTTCAACGCGCGCAACTGCTCAGGATGGGGCACACTCAGGCGGTCGTAGAGAACGCTCTTGGTGAGCGAGAAGATGGCGGTGTTGGCGCCGATGGCGAGCGCCAGTGACACAGCTGCAATGGTGGTGAACCCTGGGCTCTTGCGCAGAATGCGCACGGCGAAGCGCAGATCGGCGCAAAGCTCGTCCCACCAGCGCAGGCCGAGCGAGGCGCGCATGTCTTCTTTGGTTTTGAGAGCTGGACCGAGCGCAACACGCGCGCTGCGGGCGGCTTCTTTTGGCGGGTGGCCGGCGCGGATGAGATCGGCGGTGAGGCGGTCGAGATGGTCCGCGAGCTCGGCTTCGATGTCGGCCTCGAGGCGGCTGCGGTAGACGAGCGCGCGGAGCCAGGAAGCAAGCTCTGCTTTCTTGCACATGAAATAGGATTTGGCAGGCGTCATATCTGCTCCGGAGTCGCACTCAAAATGCCATTGATGATGCCCGACATGCGCTGCCAACGTTCAGTCTCTTCGCCAAGGCGCGCGCGACCCAGGTCGGTGAGGTGGTAGTACTTGGCGTGTCGGTTGTTCTCGCTCTCGCCCCATTCGCTGGCGATGGCGCCCTGGTGCTCAAGCCGGTAGAGGGCTGGATAAAGCGAGCCCTGCAGAATCACCAGCTCCTCGCCGGAGATCTGTTGAATCCGCAGCAGAACGCCGTAGCCGTGCAGCGGCCCGAGCGAAACCGCCTTTAGAATGAGCAGGTCGAGGGTTCCCTGGAGGATGTCCTGTTGCTTGTCTGAAGCCATGATGGAGTCTCCTGTCGGGCTTTCTGAGGTCGGGCACTTCCCTAGTCAATCTAGGAGGAGTTTAGTACAACTCTCCTAGATTGTCAAGGAGAGAAGGTCGACGAATTTACGGGATGGGCCTACTTTTGGGAGATTCGCCCCTGAGGAGAGGTTAGGGCTTGAGCGCGAAGGTCATGCAGTGTCTTCCGGTCTCCTCGCACTGAAGCATATCTTCGGCGAGCATGTTCCAGCCTACAAATCCGGCAAACTTACCGCCAGGCGACTGCGCAGGCGTGGGTGCGAGGCCGAGGCCGGTTTCGGCGTCGTAGTCCTCGTGCATCGAGCCCCACTTGGCAATGTCGTTGCGCAGGATGGTTGCCAGCGAGCCGGCCAGCCAATTTGCGTCGACGTTGAATCCGTAGCGGCGAAGCGCCAGCCAGTCAAGATAGTTGGCGTTGATCCAGATGGGCCCGCGCCAGTTGGAGTAGGGATCGATAATGGCCTCGTTGTTGTATACGGGATCGCTTTTAGCAACGCTGCGAAAGCCGTAGGGCGAGCGCATCTCGGCCGGGTTGAGCAGGTGCATGCGAACCATGCGCGCGCCTTCGGTCTGGGGCAAAAGGCCAAAGGCGAGCGGAACAAAACTCGACCAAGTGATCGACGGCATCCATGCGCCGGTGTCGCGGCGTCGGTTGAGGAATAGAGCCGTATCCGCGCGCCAGAGATGTTTCATGATTGCTTTGCGTGTGGCGTCAGCTTCGCGATCATACTGCGCTGCGAGTGAGTTGTCGTCAAGATGTCGGGCGATGACCGCCATGGCCTGATACTCGCGCATGGCCCACACCGAAGCGTCGACGGCGAGAATGGCGCTGCGGTCGTTTGGATCGTTGCTGAGCGCGGGGCTGTTGTCGGCACCCGACTGCAAGCCATTGTCCCAGAACCAGAGATTCCACTTTGCATCGAACTGCGTCTTCTTCCGGTATTCGAGAATACGCTGCATGGCCGGCCAAACCGGGCGGATCCACTTGTAGTCGCCGAGCTTCTGGGCGGCGAGTACGGCTCCCTGCGCAAGAAAAGGCTTCATGGCAAATTTGCCGAAGAACGGCCGCGGGCCTTTGGACGTAATGCATCCGGCCACGTAGCCATCGGCGTCTGCGGAGGAGGCAAAGCTCAACACCCAGTCGCGCAAATACTTTGCGTCGGCAGTGTTTTGGTTGGCCCAGTGCGAGCCAATAAAAAATCCGTCCCAGTCCCACATCTGCGGGTAGTAGCCGGCGGGAATGAGATACGGGTAGTGAATGTAGCCGTCTGCGGGCCGGATAGTTTGCGGCGCGAGGCGATCGAAGTCGGCGGTAAGCCCGGCGAGAAGTCCCGGGCTGGCCGGCGATGATGGGCTAGTCGGCTGCTGCGAGCGGGAAACCGCTGAGGCGCAGAGGAATGTGAGAAGCGCGGTGACGAAGATGCGTAAAGTGGGCACGAAGCGAGGATAATACCGGAACCTTGGCGTCCCTTAGTGAGTCTACCTGGGAAAGTATCAAACAACCCGGAGCGTACATCGAGAGAGAGACTGGCCACCTTTACCGGGTCCCGCCCGAGGCGCTGCTTCGCGGAAGCTCTCCCTTGATCTCGAAGCTCTGCAACAACCCGTCAACGTTCGTCAAGCTCAGCGATGATCCCAACGCGATTGTTTCAAAGCTGCGGACCATTGCCGCGGATGCGGACGTCAAACCCAATTTCTAGAGCGATTCCTCAGTTGTTGTAGCCGTTTCCAGCCTCGGTGAAGGGTGGATTTTTCTTAAGGAAAAATCCACTTGACCGCTGCGGTTTCGGGACACAGTAACTGAGGAACCGCTGTAGCGCGCATCGGAATCTCCTATTCCCAGCGTGAGCGTTTTGCACGCTTACCGCTGTTTCCGCGCCCCTCGAAAACGCCAGTCTGATACGGCATTTCTTCGAGGGGCGCGGGTGTTTTTAACGTCCGATGGAACTCCCTTGAGGACACAGATCGACACCTCCAGCCCATGGCAGTTGTCCGGCACTGCACGAACGCGCGAATTTGAGCCAGGCCGCATCCTGCTGTTATCTCATTCTCACGACGGCGCCAGATTGCCCACCGCAGTTGGATCGGGGCTGACGGCAGTAGCGCAAATGTTCAGTCCGTAGATGCAGAGTTCGCCTTTACGATGGTCGAGCCGGCCTTGAGCCATTGCGGCC
>JASHVU010000239.1 GCA_030044455.1 Acidobacteriaceae bacterium
GGCCCATGACGTCTTCCATTGCCGGCCCAAAGGCCCACAGGAACACCATGTTGCCGATGATGTGCATCCAGCTCGCGTGCATGAACATTGAAGTAAGCAGAGTGTAGGCGTGGTGGCCGTGAGTAATGCGGAATGGAACGGCCGAGTATGCACGAACGAATGCATTGCCGCCGAGAATTTCGAGGAAGAAGACCCAGGAGTTGACAACGATGATAAGGATGGTAACTCCAGCGGAGATGCCGGGCCGGCGCGAGGCGTCACCCAGAGGGACGAGAGCACCCATTACATGCCGCCCTTTCCGAGCAGGATGCCGATGCCGTAGGTGACCGCGCCCTCGATCGCGCCAACCACGGTCATTTCGAGTCCCGACGCCCACCAGGAGCGGACCGTGATGAGGCTCTTGGCAGCGCCGACGGCGAAGTGAGCGACGAGCGAGACGATGCCGGCAGCGATGACGGCCGGGATTCCCTGCATGAAGAAAAACGGAATAACTGGGATGATGGCGCCCACGGCCGTAGAGAGTGCGCCTGAGCTGGCCGAAACCATGGGATTCGAAAGCGACTCTTCGCTGGTGCCGAGGCGCTCGCTGGCAAGAGCCTTGAGAAGCTGTTCGGGATCGCTGGCGATGTGATTCACCATGTGGATGGCGTCGGCCTCAGGCAATCCCTTCATCTGGTAGTAGAGCGAGAGCAGTTCGCGGGCCTCGGGACCGTTCATGGCGATGGCTTCGCGTTCACGGGCGATTTCAGCATGATAGATTTCGCGCTCGCTTTTGGCGGCGAGATATGCGCCCGATCCCATGGAGAGCGCCGAGGCGATCATTCCGGAGAGTCCCGCCAGCAGAACGTAGTGGCTGGTCTGGGCCGGATCGCCGAGGGTCGCGCCGGAGACGCCGGAGACGATGCCAAAGATGGCGCCCAGGCCGTCGTTCACGCCGTAAATGGCGTCGCCGATCCACGCGCCTGGCTGCTTGCGGCCCTGGTTGCGCTTGGCCAGCATTTCGTCGAGCACGGCTTTGGGGTCGATTTTGTGCGCGCCGGCCGGGGCCTGATAGTGGCCCCGGATAAGCGACCCGAGTTCGCGGTAATGTTCCTTCTCATCCTCAATCACGTGTTCGAGGATCGCAACCGACGCCTCGTCGCCCAGCGCCTTGAGCTGCTCGCCGTAGCCGGCAATGGCCCGGCTTTCTTCAATCTCAAGCCGGCGCAGGGCCATGCGGATGCCGCCCGCGCGGCTGGCCAGCGAATCGGCATCGCCCCCAGGGTGGCCCTTGTAGGCCGGAGTCTCGCCGCCCAGCTCCTTGATGCGGCCTTCCCACAGCGAAGCGTGCTCCAGCTCGGCATGGGCAAGGTGGCGCAGCACCTGTGCGCGCACCGGGTCGGTATCGCGGTCGGCCAGAGTGGTATAGGAGTGAAAACCCTCCATCTCGGCCTGCCAGTTGCCCTCAAGAGCAGCCAGCACTTTCTTGGTCTTCGCTCCGCTCAATATCGCAATTGGCATCGGTCTTTCCTACCTTCCAATGAAGCATAGCGGATATTGGCGTCGAGCGGGTAGAAGAGGAGTGAAAGTCGCGAGAATCCACTATGCAGCGGCGCGGCTTGCCGTATAGTGTTGTGTGCAGCAAGAAGGCCGGTTTTTCGCTGTTGAAAACTACCAGCCTGGGTGTGCGAACTCGCCCCGGCGCCTTCGAATTTTCTGGCCCAGGGCCTGTCGTCACCCGAAGCTGTTGCGGCGCCCACAGTCCCTGATCGAGTACTGCCCGCCGAGGGCAGAGATGTTGAATCTAAAGAAAGTGGGACTCAGGGTTTATGGCAGCTGAAAGCAAGCACTCCGGCGCACTTACGTCACCGGGATTCGTCATTCCGTTCATCACCGTTACGGCGCTTTTTTTTGTCTTTGGATTTATCACCAACCTGAATATGGCGCTGGTGCCGCACCTGAGGAATGTATTCACGCTTCCTTATGGGCTTGCGATGCTGGCAGAGACGGCGTTCTTTCTGGCGTACTTCGTCTTCTCTGCGCCCACTTCGAGATTGATTGAAGCCATCGGATACAAGAAGACGATGGTCGTGTCGCTGTTTATCCAGGTGGTGGGCTGCCTCTTGTTTGTTCCGGCGGCCAAGATGGTCAGCTTCCCGCTGTTCCTTACCGCCGTATTCGTGGTGGGCGCGGGAATCACCGCGCTGCAGACCGCCGCGAATCCGTACGTGTCGATCCTGGGACCGGAGTCGACCGCGCCGATCCGCCTGACGCTGGCCCAGGCGTTGAACTCGCTGGGCGGAACGCTGGCGCCGCTCGTGGCTGGGGCCTTCATCCTGAAGGGTACAAGCACCATGCATTCACCCGCTGAGATTGCGAACACGGTACGCGGTCCCTACATCGCCCTTGCCGCCGCTCTGCTCATCCTGGGCTTGGCCGTGGCCGTGTCTCATCTACCTCCCGTCACCACAACGCAAGAATTCAGGCCTGGCAAGGAGGGCGACGAACTATTGAAGCGCAGTATCTGGAGCTACCGGCATACAGTGCTTGGCGCATTGGGCATCTTCCTTTATGTCGGCGTCGAAGTGGGCCTGGCATCGATTGCCGTGAACTACTTCAAGACCCAGGGCATGAGCTCGCTTGAGACGGCATCGTTTCTGGTTTCGCTCTACTGGGGTGGAGCGCTGGTGGGCCGTCTGCTGGGCGCGGGAATCCTTACCAAGGTTAACTCCGGCAAGCTCGTCAGCATTTTCGGCTTTGTGGCCGCTGCTCTGATTACAACTTCGATGTTCACTTCCGGCGACGTGGCCATCTGGACCCTGGTGCTGTGCGGCTTCTTCAACTCCATCATGTTCCCGAACATCTTTACCCTCGGTATTTTTGGCCTGGGTCCGATGACCAGCAAGGGCTCGGGGTTGATTATGACTGCCGTCGTGGGCGGCGCATTGATTCCCTGGGCGCTGGGCGCACTGGCCGACCGGGTAGGCATCCAGCACGCATTCGTCATTCCGTTGATTTGCTACCTCTACATTGCCTTCTACGGGTTCTGGGGATCGAGGCCGACGCGAACGGTGACGGCGTAGGAACGAAGGTCGATTTTGGGGGCCTGGTCACACCATGTTGGGCAGGCCGCATGGTGTCACGAGGCCCGTATCATCTCTTCCCCCGCGAGGTTTCACTGATGGCCCGCC
>JASHVU010000240.1 GCA_030044455.1 Acidobacteriaceae bacterium
TCCAACAATCAGAACTCGCGGACACTGGAGCCGGTCAGCATATCGAACCGTTTCAATTTCGATCTGCAAGCGGAATACGTTCCGCCTACTGAAGATGAGCTGGCTGCCGAGAGAAAGAAACAGAAGGCCGTCGAGGCGGAGAACGACACCGGGGAGCCTGCGCCCGGCGTCGCGCCGCAGCCGCCGGGGCCAAATCGGGTTGCGCCGATGCGCCGATCGCCGGGCCAACCTCCGGTACGGGCGCCCTACACGGGGGTGGGCGCGCCGATACCTCCCGATCAGCAGGGGCCACGCAAACCCTACACGGGAGGCCCGCAATGAGCGAACGCGGGTATACCTGGCGCGAGCGGTTGACCTCGGCGCTGACCTGGCACTATGTGGGGTTTACGGTGCTGCTGGTGGTGGCCATTGGCCTGGCTGTACGCGTGGGGCTGGACTGGGCGGCTATCGATACTCACGCATCCGATGTGTCGACGGAAAAGCAGCTTCAGCTGCGGGCGCTGGACATCAAGACGGCTCCGTTGCGCGGGCTCGATAAGCGCGTGGAAGCTTCGCGGGCCGAGAAAACAGAGTTCATGGAGAAGCGCATTCCGCCCGATTACTCGTCAGTCTCAGACCGCATGTTGGCTCTAGGCGTGGCCTCGGGAGTGCGGTTGACGCGGCTTGAATATGCGCAGGGCCAGCCGGGAACCGAGCTCACCGAAATTCAGATGGATGCGGGAATCACCGGACAGTATCCGCAGATCATGAAGTTCATCAACAGCCTGGAGCGCGACCAGATCTTCTTTCTCATCCGCGCCATGTCGCTGACCGGTCAACAAGGCGGAATGGTCAGCCTCCGTCTGCAGCTGTCAACGTGGTTGCGACCGGAAGATGTGCCTCCGGCGCCCCCTTCCGTGGAATCGGGAACGACACCAGCTCAACAGCCGGTGGCCAGGGAGGGTGAATAGAGATGGCCCTCCAGATGGGAAACGCGAGCAAGGGGAAGGTTGCGCTGGTTGGGGCGCTTATTGTTGTGGCACTGGGCGGCGTGGGTTATGAAGTGCACAACCTGCTCGCCACCACGTCACCGGCATCGGTGAGACCCGCGGCGACCACCGCGACGGCGGGACAGAACGCACCGGTCGCAGGTCCGGCGGTGAGGCAGAGTAGGCAAAGGCCGGCAGCGGCAGGCGAGGAAGCAAAGAAGTTGTCCAATCCTGGAATCGATCCGACAATCCACTTCGGGCTGCTGGCGCAGAGCGAGGACGTGGACTACGCGGGGACCGGGAGAAATATTTTCTCTGCGGAGTCGATGCCCGCAATTCCAAAGCCGATTATCGGGGCGCGTCCGAACGACAACGCGTCGGTGACCCCGCCAGTTCCGGTAGTGCCCCCGGTTCCCAAGCCGCCGGCGATTGATTTGAAGTACTTCGGCTACAGCGAGGGACAAGACAAGTCGATGGTGGCGTTTTTTGTGCACGGCGACGATATATTCATGGCCACCACGGGGCAGATCGTCGATCACCGGTACAAAGTGGGCGCCATCAAACCCGCCAGCGTTGAGGTCACCGACATGAGTTATAACAATACGCAGACGCTGAACCTGATCGCGCAATAACCATTACGCCGAAGCTGAAGTCTCTCATGCATGCGAAGTGAGAATCACAATCCGGAGCGAGTCAAAATTGAGCCGGCGGCTGCGCGAACGCCGAGGAGTGTTGATTCTACGCGCAGGCCGCGGCGTAAACCGTCAGAGGACGGATACACGCTGCTGGCGGTGGTTTTTCTACTGGCGATTCTCACCGTCTGGATGTCAGTTGCGGTGCCGAAAATGACGCGGTCCATCCAGCGCGACCGCGAAGTTGAAACCATGCATCGCGGCAAGCAGTATATCCGCGCGGTGCAGCTTTATTACCGCAAGTTTCATGCCTATCCGCCTAACATGGACGCGCTGGTGAAAACCAACGAGATCCGCTTTCTGAGGAAGAAGTATATTGACCCGATGACCGGCAAGGATGATTGGAAGCCGTTGATGTTCGGGCAGAACAAGCAGCCGATCGTATACGGGTTCTTCGGGCAGCCATTGGCCACGGGCAGCACGCTGGCCGGCATCGGCATGAGCGGCGGCAATGGCATTAGCGGGTTGAATGGCGCAGCCGGAGCAAATGGGACCGGGTTTGGTTCGCCGGGTGCGAGCGGAACGCTGGGATCAATCTTCAACAGCCAGCAGGGCGCGAGCACCACAACGACGCCGAATTCGACAACCGGACCGGGTGCGACTGGAACTGACAACTCGGGCAATGGAACAGGTACGGATGCAAGTGGCGGGACAGGCGCGACAGATGCGAACGGCAACCCCATCAACGGATCGGGGGGAACCGGCTTGAGCAGCACGGGGCCAACGGCCGGACAGACGTTTGGTGGGGCGGGAATCATCGGCGTGATGCCGGCGAGCCCCAAAGAGTCGATCCTGATCTACAAAAAGAAGAACCACTACAACGAGTGGGAGTTCGACTACGACCCTATGATGGAGCAGATGATGATGCAGGGTGGAAATACCGGCATGATCGGAAATTCCGCCAGCAGCATGTCGAACCCCATCGGGAACTCGGGTTTCGGATCGACTACCAACACTTTCGGCGGCGGACAAACGAGCAGTACGCCCTTCAGTGCGGGTCCGGGATCGCAGACGCCGACGAATCCGACCGGCCCGCAACAGTAGGGCGAATGGCGGCGATCGCAACATGGGCTACGGCCTTCTCCAAAGCCCGCTGTATATAATCTCTATCATCACAAAATCCTTTGCCGTCAGGATGCACGGAACGATCAGCCCGGCAATGCGAACGCCTGCGCTCACTCAAGGCAGCGGCGATGGGATGGGGGACTATGTGCGCTGATGTTTCAATCCGGGGCCTTGCACAGGGCGCTTCCACATCCGGCGAGCTAGCATTGCCAATGGCGGGGTTCTATTACCTGCTGTTTTTTCTCTCGGGCTTCCCTGCCCTTCTGTACCAGATCGTTTGGCAACGTGCGCTGTTCACGCTTTTCGGAGTCAATGTGGAGTCAGTCACCCTGGTGGTGACGGTGTTCATGCTGGGACTGGGATTGGGCAGTCTGGCTGGTGGAGCACTATCGTCGCGTCCGGGGATCAGGCTGCTCGCCGCCTTCGGAGCGGCTGAGTTATGCATCGGCGGATTCGGGGCCGTGTCGCTCCGGCTCTTTCATACAGTGGCTTCGTACACGGCAGGCAAATCGCTGCTGACGACGGGAACGGTGGCATTCGCGCTCCTGCTCGTTCCCACAGTGTTGATGGGCAGCACTCTGCCTCTGCTGTCAGAGCATTTTGTGCGGCGCACCGGGAACGTGGGTGAGTCAGTTGGGTTGCTTTACGCCGTTAATACATTGGGCTCCGCACTTGCCTGCCTTATGGCCGCCTTCTTTCTGATGCGCGTGCTGGGCGAATCGGGAACGGTGCGACTGGCGGTATGCTTCAACGTTGCCGTGGGTGCCACGGCGCTGATCATGCAGAGGGGACGGGTAGTTCCCGCGGTGCGCAATGAAAGCTCACCCGCGCCGGCGGCATCGCAGCAGACGATTCCGCTGTGGGCGGGGATGATTCTCGCCGGCGCCACGGGATTTATTGCGCTGGCTTACGAAATCATTTGGTACCGGCTGTACTCGTTCGCCACTGGAGCAACGGCGCAGTGTTTTGCCCAGGTGCTGGCCTTCTATCTGTTCGGCATTGCCTACGGCTCACAGGCGGTGCGGTCAGCGTGCCAATCGAAACTGGGAAATAACATTCGCCTCACCATGGCCGCGAGCGCCGAAGTGATTGTGGTGGGCGGAATTGCCGCGTACCTGGTGGGACCGGCTCTAATGCTGTGGGTCATCCATATTCCGGCGGTTCCCTATGTGGGAGTCTTTGCG
>JASHVU010000241.1 GCA_030044455.1 Acidobacteriaceae bacterium
CGTTTCGTCCGCTCTCTCGCTACCGGTGGCCAAGGCGCCCACGAGCGTTGCCGTCACGCCCGCCTCACAAACGGCAAACGTGGACGCGTCCGTCAGTCTTACCGCGACCGTCACTCCAAACGTCACCACTGACGAAGTCTCGGCAGGGAACCTGGTCGCTATCTCCGGCGGCACGGTCACCTTCTCTGACGGAGGAACGGCAATCTCGAGTTGCACAGGAGTGAGCCTCACCGGCGGAACCGCTACAGCTCCTACTGCCGCCTGCTCCACCACTGCGCTCAGTGCCTCGGGCAGCCCGCATTCCATCACCGCCGTTTACAACGGCGCCTCGGATGCAAATTACGCGACCAGCCCGACCAGCAATGCCGCAACGGTGACCGTGACCAAGGCTACCCCCACCGTGTCGGTTGCATTGACTTCAGGGGTCGACCCGTCCACCGTAAACAGCTCTGTTACCTTCACCGCCACCATCACTCCTCCAAGCACCGGTGTTGCCGGTACTGGAAATGTTACTTTCTCCGATAACGGCCAGACGATTACAACGGGCTCCAGTTGCGGCACCAGCAATACGGGCGTGGCACCGGTGAGCTGGAGTGCGAGTAGTTCTTCTACAACCGTGAGTTGCGCTACCAGCGGACTCAAAGGCGGATCGCATTCAATCGTTGCTTCCTACAGCGGCGATGGAAACTTCCTCAGCAGTAGCGGTAATGTCACGCAATCGGTAAACGCCGCCTCAACCACCGTTGCCAAGCCGGTCCTGGTTTCGCCTTCCTCGCCGGCCGTGGGTCAAACCATCACCGTCAGCGCAACAGTTTCTTCCAGTGGCACCCTGGTTGTTCCGTTCGCTGGAACAATGCAGTTCTTCAACGGCGGCACGCCGATAACAGCGTGCACCGCAGTTACGGTGAACACCACCACTGGCGTGGCTCAATGTCTGATCACCGGGCTGGCCGCGAACACAACCAGCAATCCGTCGTACAGCATTACCGCGCAGTACAACACCGGCGACACGAGTTACTCGCAGAGCTCCGTGAGCCCCGTGCTTCCACTCGTCGTCAGCCAGTCCGGCATCACGGTGAACGTTTCGTCCTCGCTCAATCCGTCAATCGTCAACAATTCAGTCACCTTCACTGCCAATCTGACGCCCAGCACGGGCCTGACAGGAACGGTCAAATTCACTGACAACGGAACAGCGATTACCGGCTGCCTGACCCAATCCGTTTCGGCCGCCGGAGTTGCGACCTGCCCCGACTCATCGCTGATAGCTACCGGCTCGGCGCATACCATCGTCGCCATTTACTCCGGCGACTCCAACTACAGCTCCAACAGCGGCAGCCTCACCAATGGGCAGACCGTCAATCTGGCCGCCACTTCTGTAGGGGTCACGAGTAACGCCAATCCGTCAACCGTCAACGCCACCGTCACGTTTACGGCCACCGTCACGCCTAACCCGGGGGGCAGCGTGGCCCTGAGCGGCAAAGTAGCGTTTACTGATGTCTTCACGCCGCAAGGTGCCACAACTCCGAACCCATCTGCCACCCTATGCGCCGCTGCCACTGTAACTGTCACGGGGAACGGAACCGGCACGTTATCGTGCATTGTGTCCACATTGGGGCTAGGATCGCACGCGATCACGGCGACCTATGGCAGCGACACGAACTTCACCGGGAGCAGCAATTCTCCAGCCTACGCACAAACCGTAAACGCCGCCGCCACCACCATCACAGTCAGCTCGTCGTCACCCCTGGCCAGCCCGCCCACACCCGCGGCGCCCACTTCAACAGTGAACCAGACAGTCACCTTTACGGCCAGCATTCCTGCACCGTCGGGTTCCACAAAGCTTGTCGGAACCGTGCTTTTCAAGGACAACGGGACTGCGATCGCCAACTGCACCACGGTTGGTGTGACGGCAACTTCTTCCACGAACTGGACGGCCACCTGCCCCTACACGTCTCTTACGGCCGCTGGATCTCCGCACACAATCACGGCGGCATATGCAAACGATCCGAACTTCACCGTGGGTCCCGGAATGGTGGTGCAGTACGTGATTAAGGCGGCCGCTGGTGTGTCTCTCAATTCTTCAATTGATCCGTCCCAGGTGGATGGGCCAGTGACGTTCACCGCTACGGTCACGCCTAATCCCGCAGGATCGATTGCCCTCGGCGGAAATGTAACCTTCACCGATAGCGCCACGGGCCAGGCGATATCGACAGCTTGCACACAAGCGGCGCTGAATGCGAGCAACCAGGCTACCTGCCAAACTTCCTCGCTGACATTGGGATCGCATACCATCACGGCTGCTTATGCCAACGACCCGAACTTCAACAACAGCAGCACCACGCTGGCGCAGACCGTGAATCCAGCCACCTCGAGCATTACGCTGGCGTCGTCTTCCAATCCGTCAATTGTGGACCAGGCGGCAGCCGTGACCTTTACGGCCACCATCCCGGTTCCGTCTGGGAATGTAGCGCTTTCCGGCACACTGACCTTTACCGATATTGCGAATGGAAATACGACCGTAATTTGCTCAGGTGTGAAGCCATTGCAGGCCGGGACGTCGACCAGCTGGATCGGCAGTTGTCCGGATTCATCGCTGATCGCCGGCAACCATACCATTCAGGCCGCTTACGGCGGCGACTCCAACTTCACCGTCAGCAATGGCACGGTCACCCAGACGGTGGTCCTGGCCAACAGCACATTGACGTTGGGCTCGTCTTCACCCACGGCCGGAACTCCGCCCACTCCCACTTCGGTGGTCACCACCCTGGTCACCTTTACCGCGACGGTCGCGCCTTCTGCGGGCCAGGTACCTCTCGGCGGAACCGTGACCTTCACCGATAATGGAGCGACGATTTGCTCCAAGGTAGCTCCAATTGCAGGAATTGCGACCTGTCCAACTTCGTCGATGCCAAGCGGCCCCAACAGCATCTCCGCCGCGTATGGTGGGGACCCGAACTTCAATTCCAGCGCGCAAACGCTGATTCAGAATGTTCAGGATTTCTCGCTGGTGATCTCCAGCACGCCTCCGGTCACGGTCAGCCAGGGGCAGACCACCAGCAGCGACTTCTTCAATCGCCAAACCATCAGCGTCAATCCGGTTTCGATTGAGGGATTCACTACCGCCGCCGCCAAGCCGCTGAATCTCACCTGCGCCATTACAAACTCTGCGAGCGCGACAGTGACGGCCCCTGCCTGCGATCTGTTCACGCCGGGCACCACTACCGCGGCCTCAACGCTGGCGGTCACCTCGTCAGGTTCGACCCAGGCATTGAATATTGTGGTTGACGCAACCAGCCCCAATACGCTGCTTGACACCTACACCGTAACGGTAACCGGAACGGATCCTACCACCGGCCTCTCTCACAGCGCGAAGTTCAACGTTCAGGTCATCTCGGTGTCGAGCGTTCTTCAGTTGATTTCTGGCGCCACGACCGGTAACACCGGCAACATCACCTACCGTTTGCCCCCGGGCGTAACGTTGGCGAACCTTTCCTGCGTCTACATAGGGGGAACGGGAATCACGTCCACAACTGAATCGCCTTCGCAATTCGGCGTCGCCTGCCCGACCTTCAATCCCAGCACTCTCGGTTCGACGAGCTCAACCACCACGCAAGTCGTCACCACCTCGGTGACCGTAACCACCAACAGCTCAATTGCGGCGGTTCCGGCTCAACATACAAGTCTGCTGGTAGCCGGAGTACTCGGGATTCCGGTCTTCGGTTTGATGGGCCTGCTGCGGCGCAGAAAAGTCAAGTCGGTGTTCTTTGGGCTATTGGCGTTCCTTGCTATCGGCGTCGCTGCCCTCCAGGCCACCGGCTGCGGATCGTCTGTTCACACTGGGGGATCACAGGTTACCGGTGGAACCACCCCGCCAGGCGTCTACTACATCCTGATCGACGGCACGGGGAGTGATGGCAATACTTATTCAGCGGTGCTCCAGCTGAACGTAGAGCTGTAGTACTCGGGGTGGGCATCGAGGGCTATTGAGATAGCTGGAGATGCCCCAGAACTTCAGAGATTTGTCGAGGGGGACCGATGAAACGAGGCACTCTGCAACTGCTGCTACTCGCCGCCCTTTCAAATTGCTTGGCGATGGGACAGATCAACTGCACTTCCACCGCCGCGCAAGGCAAACTGGTGTGCCAGTTTCCATTTTCGACCGGCGCACTGACCAACGACACTGCTTTGGGATCAGGGCAGGCCAGCACCACCGCCCTGCAATCGGCGGTGGCCGTGGCCACCAGCCTCAACATTGCCATGGCAAGCCAGGTGAGCCAGCTGCCCGTGGCCAGCGCCTCGGCAGGCACCGTTGTCGTGTACAAAGCTGGTGTCCCCGAGACTTTCAATAATCTCGGGCCCATCCTCACCGATCGTGGTCAGACCATTGGCAAGGGCAAGGTTTTTATCGGATTCTCCGCCAGCCAATACGTTTTCACGTCCATTAACGGCAACTCGCTGCGAGCCTTGCCCTTCTCGTTCTCGAGGTCCGCTTATACAAGCGGCGGCACTCTGCAAAGCACCACCTATACGCTGGAATCGTTTGATCTTGCCTTCAAGCTTGACCAGCTCGTTGCCATCGGGACGGTGGGCCTCACCAATCGCGTCGATGTAACCGCCATCATTCCCTGGGAGCGCGTATCGCTCGGTGATACGGTAGGCCAGTCAACCAATTACGTCGTCGAAGCCAACAACGTGCTCGCGTTTCAATACCCGTTGCCGAGTACTTACTCGTCAGGCACGGCAAATGGAATCGGAGACGCAACCTTTAACGTGAAGGCTCTGCTGTCGAGCGGCGAACGCGCCAGCTTCTCAGGGGAAATGGACGTGCGCACGCCAACCGGCGACGACCAGAACTTCCTCGGCTCCGGAGCCTGGGGGTTCAATCCATTTCTTGTCTATTCGCATCTCGGAAAAGTCTCTCCGCACGCCAAGGTTGGATATCAGTGGAATACAAAGACTGAGCTGAACAACCCCAGTGAAACCGCCGGCGGAAACAAATCGTTGCCCGGAGGACTGCAGTATGACTTCGGCGCCGATTGGGCAATGGCCAAGCGCTTGACGGTTGCCGGCGATCTGCTGGGAAGCCAGTATCTCAACACTCCGGCGGTGAGCCGTTCCAGCGTTCAGGTCAGCTCGTCAAGCTCGTTGCCTGCTCTCGAAACCAGCACCCCGATATCGTCCAGCTACACGATCAGCAACTTGAGCGCCGGCCTAAAGGTTAGTCCAATCGGAAAACTGGTCATTGCAGGCAATGTTCTGGTCCAGCTCAATAACAACGGCCTGCATGCAAGACCAACCCCGCTGGTGGGAATCTCGTACAAGTTCTAATGCCGCTTTGATTCGAAGCAGCGTGGTTCCGATGGGTTGAAACCAATACCCGTGTAAGCATCAGGCCGCGCGAAGACCCGCCAAGTAGGTATTGAGCCCCGGCCGCCGATAACACTCGGAATGGACCGCCGATCTCCGGGACCAATTCGAGGCCAGGTTTTCAAGGTCGTCCTCTTAATCGCCGGCTCAGAAACCTTCGCGCTCGGCGATCATAATATATTGTTGTGTCCAATTCATCGCTTCAAGTCGTGGATTCATACGCCGCGGGTGAGCCGGCGCGTGTGATTGTCGGTGGCGGGCCGGGAATCACCACGCCGCTCGGAACGGCGAGGTGGCCGGCGAATCACTTTTGCGGCATGAAGACTGAGATTCCCATCGGGCCTTATCTGCCAGAGCGATTTGCGAGGATGAAAGCTCATGCGTGAGATACTGCACTCCCTCACCATCAAGGTGAATGGCGACTCCATAGCGGTCGTGCCCGGAACCACGGTAGCGGCTGCAATCCTGATCGCCGGAGTTGCTGCACGCAAATCGGTGACCGGCCAGCCGCGCGGTCCGTTGTGCGGCATGGGCATCTGCTTTGAGTGCCGGGCAACCATCAACGGAGTTGCGCATCAGCGAAGCTGCCAGATTCTCTGTGCTCAGGGAATGGAGGTGCGCACCGGATGAGCGATCGCTTCGACCTTCTGGTGGTCGGCGCGGGCCCCGCGGGGATTGCGGCGGCGGCGAGCGCCGCGGATCGAGGACTGCGCGTGGGGTTGGTGGACGACAACCCTGCACCCGGCGGTCAGATTTGGCGCAGTGGTGCCACTCAGCCTGCCGCCGCGCGCAAGCTGCTTGCCAAACTCGATGCAACACCAGTGCAGCGGTTACAGGGTTGGCGCGTCTTCGACTCTCCCGAGCGCGGCGTGCTGCGCGCGGAAAGCGAGAATGCATGCAGGAAGCTGGTTTATAGAAGTCTTATTCTTGCCACCGGAGCGCGGGAACGCTTTTTGCCGTTTCCCGGGTGGACGCTGCCCAATGTGATGGGCGCAGGCGGCCTGGATGCGATGGTTCGAGGCGGGCTGCCGATTCGAGATAAGCGCATCGTAGTGGCCGGAACCGGTCCTTTGCTGCTGGCGGTAGCGGCACACCTGGCGCGAAAGGGCGCGAAAATCGTCGCCATCTGCGAGCAGGCTTCCTTGCGGCAACTCGTTTCCCTGGCCGCGCACCTGCTCAACCAGCCTGCAAAACTTTTGCAGGGAATCGAATATAGCGCGGCCACATTTGGCACAAGGTTTTACACCAGTTGCTGGCCGGCAGCAGCGAATGGCAACGAAAAGCTTGAATCGGTGACCCTGGAGAGGGACGGAAAGCGCTGGGACGAGCGTTGCGACTACCTGGCGTGCGGATACCATCTGACACCCAACCTGGAATTGCCGGCGTTGCTCGGCTGCAATATCGACGATGGCTTCGTGGCGACCGACGAGCTGCAGCGAACCTCGGTTCAGGATGTCTTCTGCGCCGGCGAGCCCACCGGAATTGGCGGGGTGGAACTGGCGCTGCTGGAGGGACAGATTGCTGGATTGGCGGCTGCGGGCAGAACCGAAGAAGCGAAGAAGCTCGTCCCGCGCAGGCGACGCAACCTCGGATTCGTTCGCGCTCTGCGCGACGCTACCGCTCTGGACCTGAGACTGAGAACACTGGCTTCCGATTCAACTCTCGTCTGCCGCTGCGAAGATGTTTCATTTGGCGCGTTGCGCGCGCAGTCGAGTTGGCGCGATGCGAAGTTGCACACTCGTTGCGGCATGGGTCCATGCCAGGGACGCATCTGCGGCTCGGCCACGGAGTTTCTCTTCGGTTGGAGTGCGGTTTCACCCCAATCCGGCGTCCGCCCTCCAATCTTTCCAGCCCGGGTTTCCAGCCTTTCGCATCCCGGCAAGATTAACGTGCCGGCTGCGAGCCAGGCGCCGCCAATCGCGATCAATCATAAGCAGTCTCATTGAGGTGGCACGGCGTAATGTGCGTGTAAGGCCTCCGCTGCCATTTTGTGCTGCCTTGGTGGGAAAGGAAAATACCATGCCGCCAAATGCGTATGAAACGCTGGCAGACTATGCCGAACCGTGAGCCAGGTGTATACTTGCCCCGATTTTTAAGTCAGGAAACAGATTCCGGATCATAGCAAAACGCACTCCCAGGAGAATCCAATGACCAGACCCAGGTTATCGAGAGTGCTCCCGTTTGTAGCATTCTTCTGCGTTGCGATGATTGACTGTCGGGCGCAAAACTTTACCACTCTGCTCACCTTCGACGGCGACAATGGCGCTAATCCGAAATCTGTCACTCTTGTGCAGGCCGTTGACGGAAGCTTGTACGGAACCACCTCCAGCGGAGGCTCCACTGTCAACTGTTCCGGCGGCTGCGGCACAATCTTCAAGATCGGCCTGGACGGCAAGCTCACAACGCTGCACAATTTTTGCGACCAACCCGACTGCACCGAAGGATTGAACCCTCAAGCCGGTCTCATTCAAGCCGGGGACGGAAATTTCTACGGCACAACTTTGGGCGGCGGCGCCCACTTAGGCAATGGCACAGTTTTTAGAATGACGCCATTGGGTACGGTCACCACCATTTACAGCTTTTGCGCAATGCAAAACTGCACCGATGGCTATTCTCCCAATGCAGCTCTGGTTCAAGGCGCTGACGGTGACCTCTACGGGACCACATCGGGAGGCGGGACCAAAGACAGCGGCACCATTTTCAAAACGACACCCGTGGGCGAGCTGACTACTCTCTACAGCTTTTGCACGAAACCGGACTGCGCCGACGGTTCCAACCCCGTCGCCGAGCTGACACAGGGCGCCGATGGCAGTCTCTACGGGATGACCTCACAGGGCGGCACAGGCAGCGGCACCATTTTCAAAATCACGTCCTCCGGCGTGCTCACCACCATTTACACCTTCTGTTCAAAAGCACAATGCACCGATGGCGGCAATCCGAAAGGTGGGCTTATCCAGGCCGCGGACGGCAACTTCTACGGCACCACGTTTTCAGGAGGAAGCAGAAATGCGGGCACAGTCTTTACAGTCACTGCTCAGGGTGCTCTGACCACTCTGTTCGGCTTTTGTACAGGCTGCGTGGAAGGAGCCTCACCCTACTCCACACTGGCGCAAGACACTGACGGAAGCTTCTATGGCACTGCATACTACGGCGGAGCGACAGGACAGGGAACCGCTTTTAAAGTTACGCCGCCGCCCAAAGTGGCGCCGCCGGGGAAAGTGAAACCAACCTGGAAAATCACCACGGTCCATAGCTTCGGCGGCAGTGATGCTTACCCAATCGCCGCCCTGATGCAGGCCAAAGATGGAAACGTCTATGGCGTAACCTTCAACGGCGGAAGCAGCCCCAAGTGTCTCAACTCCGGAGGCTGTGGCACTGTTTTCCGTCTCTCCGCGGGTCTGGCCGGTAAGTGAAAATCCGGCGTAAAGGGTGCCTGCCGGCTGCCCCGGTCGTGCCACTGGAGTAAGATCGACGCCACCATGACACATTGATTCATTCCTCAGTAGCAGTTTCAACAC
>JASHVU010000242.1 GCA_030044455.1 Acidobacteriaceae bacterium
TGGCAACGAGGCCGGAATCTTTATCGTTTTTGCCACCATCGATCCGGCCGCGGACTACAAGGGCGTGACCGCCTTCATCGTTGAGAAGGGTATGCAAGGATTCACGGTTGGCCGCAAGGAAGACAAGCTCGGCATTCGTGCCTCGAGCACTTGCGAACTCGTCTTCGATGACTGCAAGCTCTCTGCATCGCAACTACTTGGCGCGCCGGGCCAGGGATACAAGATTGCCATGGAGACGCTGAACGAAGGCCGCATCGGGATTGGCGCGCAGATGCTCGGTCTTGCCGAGGGAGCATGGGGTTACGCGGCCAAATACGCCAAGGAGCGCAGACAGTTCGGCAAGCCCATCGCTGATTTCCAGGCCATGCAGTTCCAGCTTGCCGCGATGGCGACAGACATTGAGGCCGCACGGCTGATGGTGTACAACGCGGCTCGGCTGCGCGATGCGGGCAAGGAGTTCCGCAAGGAAGCGGCGATGTCGAAGTACTTTGCCTCGCACACCGCCGAGCGCGTTGCCAGTCTTGCGGTCGAGGTCTTCGGCGGTTCGGGCTTTGTGCGTGATTATCCGGTCGAAAAGCTCTATCGCGACGCCAAGATAGGGAAGATTTACGAAGGAACTTCGTTCATGCAACTTGCCACGATTGCGAAGCTGACGCTCGCGTGAGACAGTAGCGCCGCGCTCCCCGGAGTCCCCAGCGAATGATCTTTATTTGCTGGGGTGGTAGCGCGGTTGTACGGCCAGTCTCCCGACCGGCTGTCGTGCGGGCCACATGACCCGCACATCCCTCGATCCGTGAAAAAATGAATGTATGGCCTCGCGCGACACCGACCAACTCGGAATCTACGTCTCGATCCCTTTCTGTCGATCGAAGTGTACCTACTGCAACTTCGCATCGGGTGTCTATCCGGCCAACGAACAAGCGCGCTACGTTGATCGCCTAATTCAAGATCTCCGCGAAGCGCCGGCTTGGGCTTATGAAACCGGCGTCGAGTTGCCGCGCAGTGTAGATTCGGTCTACCTGGGCGGCGGTACGCCAAACCTGCTCGCACCCGAATTGATCGCCAAACTTTTCGCGTTGATGCGCGACGAATTTGCATTCACTCCCGATTGCGAAATCACCATGGAGTGCGCGCCGGGCCAGCTGCCCGCTGCGACCATTGAAGCAATGGTCGCAGCCGGCGTCAATCGCGTGAGCCTCGGCGCGCAGTCATTCATCGATCGCGAGGCGCACGTAAGCGGCCGGCTGCACAACCGAGCCGTCGTTGAAGACGATATTGCGCGGCTGCGCGGGGCGGGCATTGCGAACATCAATGTGGACCTGATCGCCGGCCTGGCCGAACAAACGCTGGCCTCGTGGGAGGAGTCGCTCGAGGTGCTGATCGCCGCCGGCACTCCCCATGCCAGCGTCTACATGCTCGAGGTCGACGAGGACTCGCGTCTGGGCCGCGAGATGCTCGCCGGTGGCGCGCGCTACTACGCTGGTCTGGTGCCGGGCGATGAGGCCATCGCAACCATGTACGAGCGAGCAATTGAGCGGCTTGGCCAAGCGGGGCTCATGCAGTATGAGATCTCGAACTTCGGCCGTCCCGGCTCCCAATCTCGACATAGCTTGCGTTACTGGAAAAGGCGCCCGTATCTCGGTGTTGGTCTTGATGCATCGTCGGCGCTGACGACGCAGCAAGTCAGCGAGTCAGCAAGCCGACAAGTCCGCGACCCCGAGGGCGAGTGGGAGAATTTGCCTTCGGTGTTGCGCATGAAGACCTCCGACGATTTGAATGAGTATCTGGCGGGGCCGCGCATCGTGGAAGCAGCGTGGCTCGATCGCGTCCAGCAGCATGAAGAGACTTGGTTCCTCGGGCTTCGTTTGAACGCCGGCGTCGACGTAGCCGTTCTTGAGCATGAGTTTGGCGCCGAACTTACGAGGCCGGCATGTGACGTCGCGCGGAGATTGGCGCACGACGGCCTGCTCGAATTCGACGGCCAACATGCGCGGCTCACTCCGCGCGGAAGGCTGATGTCGAACGACGTGTTTCAAGAGTTTCTGGGGCTAGGCGCAGGACTCATCGCTAAATGATGGATTGACTGCGCCCGGTCTCAATCCCTTGAGGAAACATTTCCGGGGACTGATTGTTCTCAAGCGACATCGGAGAAGTCTTTGCCTCCAAACACCAAGGTAGCGTACTATTCAGGAACTTCCCCGAATCTATGCCCCAGGAGGCGAATCTGCATGAAATTCCCTACGAATCCCCTGGTTGTTCTCTGCCTTTTGTTTGCCGGTCTCACCCTCACACTGGGCCCGATGGTCCTTGCACAGCATGAAGCCGGTCAGGCGCACGGTCCCAGCAAATACCTGTACCTGAGCAATGTGGAACTCAAACCCGAAGAGGGCAGCGCTTACGCAAACATTGAGAACGACGAGGTCGCGGCCTTGCGCGCGGCCAATGCTCCCTCACACTACCTCGCGATGGGGAACATCACGGGCAGCAGCCGCGTTATCTACTTCCATGGCTTCGATTCTTTTGCCGACCTCCAGAAGTCGCACGACGAAACCGTCGCCATGACCAAGCTTCAGGACACGCTCAAAGCAGACAATACTCAGGAAGCTTCCCTGATCGCCGCCCGCCACACCAGTATTTACAAATACGACAAAGATCTCAGCCTCAATCCCGACGTCGACCTCTCGACAATGCGCTTTATGCGCATCCTTCTCTTTCACGTTCGCTCCGGACAGGGGCACGATTTTGAGCACCTGGTGAAGCTCTTCGCCAAGGCTTATCAAGCATCAGTTCCCAATGCACGCTGGGCGATGTTCGAAAAAATGTATGGCGAGGGCAGCGACAACACCTACATCCTCGTCACTCCCATGGACTCTCTTGCTTACGTAGACGGCATTGTAGCCAGCGAGAAGGATTTCAACGCCGGCGTAGGCGAGGACCAGCTTCAAATGCTCGAGAAGGGCGTGGATGCCGCGGTCGAGTCCTCGGAATCGGACATCTTCGCTTTCAGCCCCAGGATAAGCTACGTTCCTGACTCCTGGCTGTCCTCTTCTCCTGACTTCTGGGGCAAGAAGTAAACGGGCTCGCATTTCGCCGCGCAGCCGGAAAGGCCCATCACGCAAAGATGGGCCTGCTCTCAAGCGCGGGCTGACCCTACCACGCCAGTAACTCATCTCCCGACGTCGGCGACAGAAACGTAACCGGAGCGGCGGCGGGGCGGGTAGACTCGCCAAAGCATTGGATCGTCTCGGGCCCCGCCTGTTTGGCGCGCACCAGCGCTTCTTCTGCTTCGCGCAAGACAACCACAGGTGACCTGCCCTGGCTCGAAGAGATTCCAAAGCACGCTGATAGGCGCACCGAGTCGCCGGCAACACGGAAGGGTTGGCTGAACACCTCGAGTCGAAGGCGCTCGGCCAGCATCACGGCGTTGGCGGTGCCGCAGCCGGGCAGCGCTATCAGGAACTCATCCATTCCCGGCCGGCTCAGCAGGTCGTAGCTGCGCAGCAATCGGTTGGTGCGCGCAACGATCTGGCAAAGAAGTTCGTCGCAGGTGTCGACGCCCA
>JASHVU010000243.1 GCA_030044455.1 Acidobacteriaceae bacterium
GCGGATCGGTCGCCTTCAGGTGCTTGAAGCGGGCCTGAATGGCATCGACCTTGGGCTTGATGCGCATCATCTTGATCTGCGATCGCATCATCATGATGCGCGTGGGCAGCATGAGCAGTGTGAAGGCCGCGGTAAAGATGATGATGGCCCATCCCCAGTTGGGAATGCCGTGGTACACGATGAAGCGCAGCGCCAGATAAAGCGGCTTGGCAATCACTGTCCACATTCCGAACTGAATGAGCGATTCGAGAGAGGGACCATCGGCGCGCCCGCTCGCGCCCACCGCGTGAACCGACGCCAGCACCTCGCTGGCTTTTGGGCCTGCGAAGAGGCGCGCACGTGTCGCGCCGTCGATGGAACCAACTCCAACTCCCAGCACGTCGGCGGATTGTTGTTTGCTGTTGGGATCGCTTGGATTGACAGGCAGGGGAATGCTGTTGTGCAGGGTTACAACGGTGGTGTTCTCGGGTGAATCGGGAAGGAAGGCAGCGGCAAAGTATAAATCCATGATTGCCGCGTACTGGTAGGGAGCGTTAAGCGTTGCGTCATCGCTCACTTTGGCTGCGGCCAGCGAGTCCTGCTTGTTATCGAGCGACCAGGCAAAGAACGACGGTGTACGTGTCTGTCCACCGCGCATACCTACCGAGTGGAACTCTTCCATGTCACCGAGGCCGGCCGGCCACTGGAGCAGCGCCCGCACGGGCTGGCCGTATTGTTGTACTTCGGTGCTTATGCTGATCACGTAACTGGTATCGAAGTGAATGCTCTTCACCACGTCGATACCGTTCTGCGCATAGTGGTAGGCGATGGTTGCCGGAGCAATTACAAAACTTGAACCCGAAGCCGGTTCGCCATTCACCGTCGTCTGATAGAGCGCCTGATTCAATTGGCTCATTGAGACCGGCGAATCGGGATAGGTGAAAATCGACAAAGGAAGGCCGAAGCGGGCAGCAGCCTGGGGTTGAACAAGATCGAGCGGCTTGCCCGAATTGTCGAAGTACTTCTTCAGGTACCAATGCTTGACCAGCGCGCCGCGATTGGTGAATACGATTTTGTAGAGTTCGTTTTCGACCGTAGTCTCAGATTCACTGGATGCAGTAATCGTGGGCGACGGAGCCGGCTGGGCTGCGGGCTTGCCCGCGTGGTTCACGGGTTGAGAAACGGGTGCGGCGCCTTCTAATGCGGCCGGCGCTTGAGGAGCGGTTGTTTGTGCCGTCTGTGTCTGCGGAACTGTCGGCTGCTCTGGCTTGGGTTTGGCAAAAAAGTATTGGTAGCCAATAATCGCGATAAAGACCAGCAGCATGAAGAAAATGGTGCTGCGCATGTCGCCGCCGCCCCCGCCACCGGGGCCGTGCGATTGAAGATTGGGATTCTGGATTTCGGGCAACGGATGTTTCCTGTCGGCGACGCCAAGAGGCAGACGCTCTTTCTATGGTAATGGCTCGGGGGGAAGCGGGCTTCCAGTGGAGCAGTCTGGGGACGATGTATTAGCGGGTCGAGGAAAGCCTTCACTCTTCTTCGCTGCCGGCACGGGATCGAATCCCCCGCGAGTAAACGGGTGACACCGCAGTAGCCGCCATGTCGCCAAGACGCTGCCCCGGAGTGGTCCATGGGTGGCGATTGCAACCTCAGCATATTCAGAGCAGGTGGGAACAAATTTGCATCCGCCCGGACTGATGGCGTGGAGCGCCGGCGAAAACCAGCGGCGATAGGCAGCGAGAAGTGCGAGAAGAACGCGCGTCATGACTGATCGACCGGTGGAGGCGAGCCATTCAACTTCGCCGCTGCGCGTGCTGCCTCTGCCATAGCCTGTTCTAGGATACGCACAACTTCGGCCTCAAGTTTCGCGAATTCCATTGTGAGCACAGCCCGCCGCGGATGAAGGATGAGGTCGTATCCCGCAGGAATGAGGCCAATGTGACGGCGCAGAGCCTCGCGCATGCGGCGCTTGATGCGGTTGCGTTCAGGGGCCTTTCCCAGCACTTTGCCCGCCGTCAGGCCAACCCGCGGCCCGGCCGGGCCGCAAGAGTCCTTCTCTGCCGTTTGCGGGGCCAGAAACCAGCTCATTGAAGACGACTGCCTTTTGCGAGATGCCGCATAGGCGCGTTGATAATCGGCGTGCTTGCGCAAACGCACCCCGGCCATTGACTTGCGCGGCGTTGAGTTGGACTGGGCATTCATCGGGATAGTACCGGGTCCGGAACGATTGGCGCCTGACTTCCAGACCGTCGGTTGTGGCAAGCAGAACTCGCGTCGGATCACGCGAATCCGCTTAGTCGCGGTAGCCGGCGCTTACTGAGACGCGCTTCCGCCCTGCCGCGCGGCGGCGGCTGAGCACGGCTGCGCCCGACTTGGTCTTCATGCGCGACCGGAACCCGTGTTTCTTCACACGGCGGTTGCGGTTGGGTTGAAATGTGCGCTTCGGCATGGATTTGCGCTCCTGTTTCCTTCAGTAGAATCTTTGCTTTGACAGCATTCTCAAGTATACCTTAGGTCCCACTTCAAATCCAGACTTCGCCGCGCCGGACCCGCAACCGTGTCTTTGATGCCCATCGAATAAATTTCCCAGTGCCACGGCTATCCATGTACACCGTTTCTCGCATCCAAAGTTGTTCAAGAGCACTGTCCCGGGCCATCCCCCTGAGTAATGTGAGATTGTCCGATTTGGCCATGCATTTTCCGAGGCAAGAAGCGGTTGCTGGCTTACTTGCGATTACCGCGAGCGAAACTCTGGTAATGTTAATGCCAAGTTTCACCAACCTTGGTGCAACCAAAAATTAATGTAAAAAAGTTATTTAAAACAGGGATTGCAACGGCCGCCGGATGTGCGTTACTATCCGAAACGTTCAAGTAATTTTCGAACGTCCCACGGGACGGTTTACCAAGGCCCCCAAGGCAACTCTTCAGGGGCAGACCAGCGGCATATAGGTACGCGGCGATCAAGACTGAGCGAAAAGCTTTGCGGCTTTGCGCTGAGAGAGAGCCATTGCCTCAAATGCCTGCAATAAACAGCCGGCCGCGCTCTGACGCTTACCGGCAAGGATACGTACGATGGCATTTGCAGCTTCATCTACTCCGCCGCCGCTTAACCCGTGGCTCCAGATTCTCGCAGCATTGGAAAAAAAGGTCATCCGACAATCGTTTGAGACGTGGCTCAAGCCCACGCGATATAGCCACTCCGCAGGCCGGACGCTCTATGTGCGTGTACCTTCGCCTGAGTTCCAGCACATTGGCGAGAAATACGGCGACCTGATTCAGGAAGCAATCGACCTGCAGTCTCTCGAGTTTGACGACGTGAGCTTTGTCACCGCTGAAGAGGATCCATCCATTCCTCCGCAACGCAAGGATGGCGGCTTTCCGCCGCTGCCTGCGCATGCGCCCGCCGCTCCTCCGCAGGCTCCGCAATCGCGTCTGCCTGAACAGGCCCGCTTCGACTGGTCGACAGCCGCGCAGCTCAACCAGCGCTACACCTTCGACGCATTTGTGATAGGCAACGGCAACCAGTTTGCGCGCGCAGCCGCGCTGGCCGTGGCTGAGCGGCCTTCTCGTGCCTACAATCCGCTCTTTCTGTATGGCGGCGTGGGTATGGGCAAGACACACCTGATGCACGCGATTGGTCATGAGGTGAAACGCCGCCAGCCGACATCGAGCATCTGCTACGTGTCTGCCGAGAAATTTACCAACGAGATGATCAACTCCATTCGCAACGACCGCATGACCAGTTTCCGCGATCGTTTCCGCACGGTGGATGTGCTGCTGATCGACGACATTCAATTCATCTCGCAAAAGGAACGCACGCAGGAGGAGTTCTTTCATACCTTCAACGCTCTGCACGAAAGCATGAAGCAGGTGGTGATCGCTTCCGATCGTCCGCCCAAAGAACTGACCGAGATTGAGGAGCGGCTTCGCTCGCGCTTTGAGTGGGGCTTGATTGCCGATATCCAGCCGCCGGACCTTGAGACCAAGGTTGCGATTCTGCAGAAAAAGGCCGAGAGCGAGCAGGTGCAGCTGCCGACTGACGTGGCGCTCTTCATTGCTTCGAATGTGCGCACCAACGTGCGCGAGCTTGAGGGCGCGCTGGTGAGGCTGATCGCGTGGTGCCAGCTCAATCGCATGGAGATCACGCTGGTTACAACCCAGCAGTGCCTGAAGCAATTCATCGACATGCAAGTGCGCAAGATCACCATCGAGGCGATTCAGCGGGCCGTGGCTGAACAATTCGGCATGAGGGTGAGCGACCTGAAGCAGAAGAACAACTCGCGCAACGTGGTTGTGCCGCGGCAGATTGCCATGTACCTGGCCAAGCAGATGACCGAAGCCAGCCTGCCTGAGATCGGGCGCCAGTTCGGCAACAAGCATCACACCACGGTGATGCACTCCATCGGCAAGATCGACGAGCAGCGCCGCACCGATAAGGACCTGCATCGCATGATCAACAAGCTGCAGGACGTGCTGAACGCGTAGAGCAGCGAGTTAGCGAGTCAGCAAGTCAGCGATAGAACGAAGGCCGCGCATTGCGCGGCCTTCGGCGTATTGCTTGCTCCTCTATGCGCTTACTGGCTGGCTTGTGTTGGCGCGACCCCTTGCGGCGCCGGCTCCTGTATTGTCAGGTCATCGGCGAGCTTGAAGTTCACGACACTCTCCGCCGGAATGTCCAGTGCCCTGTTGCCGGTTGCGCCTGCGGCCGCCGTGCCCGCACCTCCGCCAACCAGGCCTCCGACCACAAGTCCCACGCCGCCGGTGGCTACACCGCCAACCAGCATGCCGAGGCCGGCTCCTCCGCCAATCATCGCCGCGGATCGTCTGCCTTTGCCCTTCTTAGTGCGCTCCAGGTCGCCGGTCGTCAGAGGATACGTAGTGCCGTTCACGACGAGTGAAGTCAGCCTCAGCTCCAGCACCGACCGGCCTTTGAAATGTCCACCCCGATGCGATTCGGCCACTACGCCGTTTACGTCTGCGCCCTTAGGCACCACCGCGCTGCCGTCGCTGGCCATCAGCGGCGACTGAACTTCACCGGTAAAGGTATCGCCGGCATGGCTGGTCTTCACGCTAATCCGCTGATCGATGCGAATCGCCAGCTCAGTGCCTGCGGGAATGGTGACGTTCACAGGCTGGGGTGGTGCAGGTGGAGGAGGCACTGCCTCAACCGTGGGTCCCGAGGGCGCGGGCTTCGGCTGGCCTGGAGTTGGAGGTGTTGTGGTGGTAGTTACCGTTTCGTTCTGCTGCCCCGCTGCCGGCGGTTGAACCACGGTCGTCTCAGTGGTCCCGTCTTTTTCAATCGTCACAACTTGTTGCGCCTTCCCAGTTGCCGCTGCCTGTTTTCTGGCCTTGTCCAGAGCTTTGTTCTGTTTGGATTCGCAACCTGAAAACGCAACTGCAAGAATCGCGACGAGTGCGACTGCGCGTGCCGCGCGTGCACATGAGTTTGAAATGCGCATGGCAAATCTCCTTTTACTTGTGATGAGGCAACAAATCCGCAGGTTTGCGGTAAGAAAGAGCTAACAGGTAAGATGCGTGCCGAGAGATATCTGGTGTCCGAGCGGCCGGCCGCATTTGCAAGCCGATTTTATCGCGTCATCAGCGCCACAAACATCTTCTGAAACTTCGGCAAATCGACGTCAGTCTGGGCGTGAACCAGGCGTACCTGGGTCGTGGGCTTAAGTTTCTCAGTCCACGTAAGCGTATCGCCATAGCTCGGCCCATGGCTCAAATCAACGTCAATGTAAAGCTGCTCCTCTTGCGTGATCAATGACGGATCGAGCCAGGCGCAGGCCGTCAATTCATCCCACATGTACGAGCCTTTCTTGCTCCACTGCGAAATGTAGCGCGCCGTAGGAGTTTGCGCCTTCGAAATCGCGTCCAGCACAGCTTGCGTGAAAGGCGCCTTCAACGAAACATCGGCCGTGGTGATTTCAATGTCTGGCCACGCGGCGTGCAGCACAATATGCGCCGCCTCGGGATCGAACCAGAAATTGAACTCGTGGCGCGGGTCGGTGGCAAACTCCGGGTCGTCAGTCTGCGGATTCAGGCTGCCGCCCATGAGCACGATGCCCTTGGTGAGCGACGCAAACTCAGGATCGATGGAAACGGCGAGGGCAATATTGGTCAGCGGGCCGGCTGCGTAAATCGTTACTTCGTGCGGATGCGCGCGCACCTGGCGAATCAAGAAGTGCGCGGCGTCCTCATCGATAGGCTTGATCGCCGGCTCGCCTTCGGGAATCATCGCCGCCGGCTTCTGATTCCACGCGCCGAGCCACTCTGCTTTGCCTCCGAGCTGCTCCTCGAGGCGCGTCTCTTCTTCACTGCGGACGAGCGGATGCGACGCACCTTTGGCTACCGGGACATTCTGGTGCCCCGTGAGTTCCAGCATGCGCAGCGTGTGCCGCGTCTCCTCGTTCATCCAGCCATCCCCGGTTACCATGGTGATCCCGAGAACCTCGACGTGCGGCGCCTGGAGCAGCGCAAGGATGGCCATCTGGTCCGTGCCGCCGGGGCCCGCGCCGTCCTGGTCGATGAGGACGAGGCGAGTCTGCTGTGCGGAGCAAGTGAGCGTGACGGCGAGGACAAGCAGGAAGGCTGAGATTTTCATTGAGGGTAATTGTGGCACAAGCTTAGGCCGTGCGTGTTCGTCAGATGACTTCCAGGTTAAATTTAGATTGCCGGCCAGATGAGCAGCCATCAGACGCCTGATCTCAGATCGCTGATACCTGGCTATCGCCGTCGATCCCGGCGATCACGGCCGCCCCTGTCGCCACGTCCTCCACGGTCATACCCTCTTGGCCGCGATGGAGCAGGCGGTGTCACGGGCAGATTGGTCTTGCCCTCGGGGTATACAACCAGGAACCGGTCCGGCCCCTCGCCCATGCTGGCCGTTTCAACACCCTCAAGCGTTCTGCAAGCCATGTGCAGGAGCCGGCGTTCGCGGCTGTTCATGGGCGGAAAGCTGTACGGCAAGCCTGTGCGCAGCACCTTCTCGGCGGCAGTCTGTGCCGCCATGCGCAGTTCCTGCGCCCGCAGCGCCTTGAAGTTGCCGGCATCAAAGCTAACCAGGTCGTGTTCGCGGTGCTCAAGGCGCAGCATCTGCGCGGCAATGGTCTCGAGTGCCCGCAGCAGTTCGCCGTTATGCTGAATCACCAGCGGCACGTCAGGCCCTCCCAATTCCACATAAATCTGCCGGCCCTCAAGTCCCTCGGGATCGCGTGCGCCGTCGCCGGCCGTGATGCGGTACTTCAGGCGCAATCCGCCGAGTCTGTTGAGGGTGTTCACGAATCCGGCAATTTTTTGTGCAGCCTGCTGCAGGTCGTCGATGGGCATAACAGACAAGTATCGCAGAGCCGGGCTGCCCCAAAGCAACTGATGTGGAGAAATAAAGCGATCGCGGAATGCCGAACCCCGCATCGTCTATCATTTTCTGTTCAGCTTCGATTTGAATGGTTGCGCGATTGATCTGCGCAACGGAGATGTGCATGACGTTACGCAATACCCTTGATGCTCATCGATGGATCGCTCCGGTTCTCAGGCTTGTGGGACTGGCCATCTTCATTCTGGCTTTTTTTGAGCCGGCCGTCCGCGCCGGTGAAACAACCGTGCTTTCGGGCTGGAAATGCGCGACGATTGCCACCACCGAGTCGATGACCCTGTTCGGGAAGCCGGGTCCAGGCCATCACCAGTTCGTCGAGTACCTGGTTGCCTTCAGCGGCTGGATCAATCCGCTCATCGTGCTTGTGATCCTGGCCAGCCCGGTTCGCCCGTTGCTTATGATGCGCCGCGTTTTTGCTATCACCGTCCTGCTCTGCATGGCCGGCACCTGGGTGCTGTTTACGCAGCAGCACGTAGTGCCGTTGATCGGGCACTTCATGTGGATTGCCGGCGCCCTGCTGGTGCTGGCGCCCGATGCTGTCTTCGGCCGGAAACGGGCCTGAGCGGCTCTTGATTCGAATGCTGTGGATAGGGGATTCAACCGTCTGCTGATTCGGCCCGCAAATCTGCCTTGCCCGTTCAGCCTGAGTTCAGCCACGGATTGTATGCTTCTGAATGTGAATCAGAAGTCGAAGCTGGCCCGCCGGAGGGCGCTGTTCCTGACCGAGATCTTGGGTTGCGCAATGATGAGTTTGGCTGTGTTGCCCAATACCCGCGCGCAGGATGCAGGCGCTTCAAATCCCGTGTCAAACGCTGCTCCGCTAGTCATCACTCTCGATGAAGCGATCAGGCGGGCGCAGACGATCGACCCCGCCTACGCGGCCGCCGCAGCCGAGCGCGGAACCACGGCGCTCGACCGCTCCATTGCCCGCAACGGACTGTTGCCCGGCGTCGTATTTCACAACCAGGCGCTCTATACGCAACCGAACGGGTTGGTGAATCAAGCGGGGCAGGGGGTGGCCGCACAGCCTGCCCCGCGGTTCATTGCCAATAATGCCGTGCGCGAGTACGCCAGCCAGGCCTCAATCAACGAGACGCTGGGCGTGGCCGGCGTTGCCGGAGTGCGCCATGCCGACGCCGTTGCTGCACAAGCTGCGGCGGAGCTTGAGCTTGCCCGGCGCGGGCTGGCTGCCGGGGTCACTGAGATGTTCTTCACTTCGATTGCTGCAGATCGCAAACTGGCGGTGGCGGAGAGCGCGCGTCAGGAGGCGTCGGATTTCACGCTACTGACCAAAGAGCGCGAGCAGGCGCGCGAGGCCGCGCATGCTGACGTAGTGAAGGCGCAGCTCGAAGAACAGCAGCGCGACCGCGACCTCAAAGACGCGCAGGTAGCCACGGAGAAGGCGAGACTGGAACTGGGAGTGTTGCTGTTTCCCGATCCGCGCACGCCGTTCACCTTGCAGCCGCCCGCCGACCAACCCGCGCTGGGTACGCGCGATGATGCGGAACAGGCCGCGGCAAAGAACAATCCGGAACTCAAGAGCGCGCTTGCGGCCCTGGATGCAAGCAAAGCCGATGTTTTGTCGGCTCGGGCGGCTTACCTGCCTGATATTGGAATGAATGTGACCTACGGCATCGATGCGCCGCAAGTTGCGGTCAATGGCCCTGACTCCGTAAAGAATCTTGGCTATTCGGCCAGCCTTACGCTCGATATTCCGGTTTGGGACTGGCTCTCGACTGAGCACAAGGTGAAGCAAAGCGAGATCAGGCGAGAAGCGGCCGCAACGGCACTCACCAACACGCAGCGAAAGTTGATCGCAGAGATCGATGAGGCCTACTCCGAAGCCGCGGCTGCTCACGGCGAGTTGGATTCGCTGGACCAGAGCGTCAACGATGCGGCAGAAAGCCTGCGGCTTACCAAGCTGCGCTACACCGCGGGCGAGGCCACGGTACTTGAAGTGGTGGATGCTCAGAACGAATACGTAACGATCGAGAACGCGCGCGAAGACGGGCAGGTGCGCTTTCAAACGGCGATGGCCAATCTTGAGACACTCACTGGCAAAATCTGAGTGGGAGACGAACCAGGTAATGAACCGACGCAGGATCGAAATGAAAGACATGAGCCGGGGATGCAGGCTGCCCGTGCGGCGTCTCTTGGTGGTCGCGGCGATGATTCCTTTTGCGCTTGTGCCCGGATGCAAAAAGGAGGCAGCGCCCGAGGCTGAGGTTGCGGTGCAGGCTGCGCATCCCGAGCAGGGACCGATTGCCGCGCAAATTGAGGCAGATGCGGTTCTGGCGCCCATAGCCCAGGCGGCCATCGAGCCCAAGATCAGCGCGCCAGTCGAAAAGTTTCTTGTCCAGCGCGGAGCGCGCGTAAAAGCCGGTCAGCTCCTGGCTGTACTCGAAAACAAAGACCTGACAGCGGCGGCCATGGACAACAAGGGCTCCTACATGGCGGCCCAGGCCACTTTCGACACCACCACCAAGGCGACGGCGCCCGAGGACATGCTGCGGGCGCAGTCTGACCTGGACCAGGCGAAGGCCAACCTGGAGCTGGACCAGAGCATTGTGAAGAGCCGCAAGCAACTGTTCGCCGAAGGCGCCATACCCGGCCGCGATCTTGATACGGCCGCCGCAACGCTTGTGCAGGCTCAGGCTGCCTACGACGCGGCCGCCCAACATCTTGAGTCCATGAAAGGCGTGAGCCATGCAGCCGCGTTGCAGGCTGCGCAGGGGCAGCTCACATCGGCTGAAGGCAGGTTGAAGGACGCCGATGCGCAGGTGAGCTACTCAGAGATTCGCAGCCCTATCGACGGAGTGGTTACAGAACGTCCACTCTTTGCGGGCGAAACGGCAACGGCGGGCACGCCGCTCATCACCGTGATGGAGACTTCGACGCTGATCGCCAAGGCACATGTGGATGTAAGCCTGGCGCGGCAATTGAAGGTGGGGGAAGAGGCGGAAGTGCAGCCGCTCGGAGCCGCCTCCCCGGTCAAAGGCACGGTTTCGCTGGTCTCCCCTGCGGCCGATCCCGGCAGCACCACAGTAGAAGTCTGGATCAGGATTCCCAACAAAGGTGGTGCGCTCATTGTCGGCGTGCCCGTGAAGGTGACAATGGCCGGCGTCAGCGTGGCGCAGGCGCTCAAGATTCCCGCGTCGGCGGTGCTGCCTGGCGAAGACGGCAGCAAGTCGGTGATGGTGATTGCCGGCGACGGCACGGCGCAGCGCAAGAAGGTCGAGCTCGGCATCAGCGGAGATGGCGACGTGCAGGTCCTGAGCGGTTTGTCGGCGTCTGACGTGGTGATCACGCAAGGATCGTACGGCTTGGATGAGGGCACCAGGGTGAAGCAGGCAGCCGCCGGCATCGACGCGCCAGACGCCAAGGGCGGAGGAGACAACTGATGCCCGGCGATGCCTCAGGCGTCGAGAGCGCCGGCAAACCGTTCTGGCTGGCGCGATCGACGCGCACCATTTTCTTTTTTGCGGCGATCCTTACCGTGGCCGGAGTCTTTCTGGCATTTCGTGTGCCCGTCTCGGTATTTCCTGAGACCAACTTTCCGCGCGTGGTGATCGGTGTCGACAACGGCGTGATGCCTGTCGAGCAGATGGAGGTCACTGTCACCCGCCCCATCGAGAACGCTGTGAACTCGGTGCCCGGACTGGTGACCGTGCGCTCCACAACGAGCCGCGGTTCGGCCGAGGTGAGCCTGTTCTTCGACTCGCATGTCGATATGGTGCTGTCGCTGCAGCTGGTAGATGCGGCACTGGCCAAAGTGGAGCAGACGCTGCCGCCGACTGCGCGCATCACCACCAACCGGTTGACCTTTGCCACGTTTCCAATTCTCGGCTACAGTCTGACCTCGGATACAGTGCCTCAAACGCAGCTCTGGGAGATTGCCACCTATGACCTGAAGCCGCCGCTCAATCGGGTCGACGGGGTCAGCACCGTTGTGGTGCAGGGCGGCCAGGTACCCGAATTCCACGTAACGCCGAACCTGGCGCTGCTCCAGGCTTCGGGAGTCACCATTCCCGACCTCGTGAGTGCTATTGAAGCTTCGAACATCATTGACTCACCCGGCCTCTACCAGGACAATCATCAGCTTGTGCTAGGACTAGTGGGCGCACAGGTGCACGATGCTGACGAGTTGCGGCGACTGGTGGTGAAGACAACACCGGCCGGGGCGCCGGTGCGGGTAGCCGATGTTGCCACGGTCGAAAACGGCGCGATGCCGGTCTACACCACGGTCACGGCCAACGGTAAAAACGCTGTGCTGCTCAACATTGCCCGCCAACCCACCAGCGACACCGTGGCCGTCGCCAATGCCGTTGCGACGCAGGTCGAGGAGCTCCGCCGCAAACTTCCTGCCGGCGTCAAACTCGAACTCTTCTACGATCAGTCGCAGCTTGTCCGCGACTCCATCGCCAGCGTGCGCGACGCCATCGTCATTGGTCTCGTCCTGGCCTGCGTCATTCTATTTCTGTTTCTGCGCGACTGGACCTCTTCGCTGATTGCGGGACTGGTGATTCCGGTAACTATCGCCGTGACAATTGCGGCGTTGTGGCTCATCGGTGAAAGCTTCAACCTGATGACGCTGGGTGGACTGGCAGCGGCCATCGGCCTGGTGATCGACGACGCGATCGTGGTGGTCGAGAACATTGTGCTGCACCGCGACGCGGGCGAAAGCCGCGCTGAGGCGGTTCGCAAGGCGCTCAGGGAGATCACGATGCCGCTCATTGGATCCACGATTACCCCGGTGGTCGTCTTTCTGCCGCTGGTCTCAGTGAGCGGAGTGACCGGCAGCTTCTTTCGCGCGCTGGCCATCACCATGGCCGTGGCGTTGATGACTTCGCTGGCTCTGGCGCTCACCTGGACCCCCGGTTTGAGCTATGTGCTCCTGCGCGACCGGAAAGAAACCGGCAGTTCGGTTGCAGGCGAACTGCATAGCGATCATGCCGCGGGACGCTGGCTGAGCCGGGTTCTGGCCGTGCACCGGCGCGTGCTCGAGTGGGCTTTGGCCAAGCCGCTTTGGCTGGGCCTTTGCTGCCTTTTGCTCGTGGTTGGCACCTGGGCGGGCTACCACGCGTTGGGAACCGACCTGCTGCCGCAGATGGACGAGGGTGGTTTCATACTCGACTACATTATGCCGACGGGCAGCTCGTTGAATGACACCAATCGCGTGCTGGAGCGCGTAGAGGCCATTCTCCGCTCAGTACCCGAAGTCGAAATGACATCGCGGCGCACCGGCCTGCAGATGGGATTCGCGGCCGTCACCGAGGCCAACACCGGCGACTTTACGGTCAAGCTCAGGTCGCACCGCAGCCGCAGTGTTTGGGATGTGATGGACGAGGTGCGAGCGCGGGTGAAGGCCGCCGAACCGGAGCTCGACATCGAGATCACCCAGGTGCTCGAAGACAACATCAACGACCTTTCCAATGCGCCGGAGCCCATCCAGGTAAAGATTTTTTCCGACGACGCGCATCTTCTCAGCCAGTTGGGCCCACGCGTCGGCGACGCGATCTCAAAGGTCCAGGGCGTTGTTGACGTGGAGAACGGTATCGACAACACTATCAGCGGCCCGGCAACCAGTTTTCGCGTCGATCCGGTAGTGGCATCCAGGCTTGGCTTCACTCCCGCTGAGATTTCGGATGATGCTACGGCGATTCTCGATGGCATTCCCACCGTGAATCCCATCATTGCCAACGGACGGCCGTACACCGTCAGGGTGAGGCTCGGTGACGAGACTCGAACCTCGCTCGATTCGATCCGCGACACGGTTTTCAACAGCAATACGGGCCATACTGCAACGCTGGGATCGCTGGCAACGATAGAGCAACTACCCCCGCAGAACGAGATTCACCGCGAAAATCTGCAGCAGATGGTGGTGGTGACCGGCGATCTTGAGGGTTCTGACCTTGGCTCCGCAGTCGCCAGGGTGCGACAGGTGGTGGCCGATTTACATCTGCCTCCTACCGTGCGCGTTCAGTATGGAGGCACATACGAAGAGCAGCAGAAATCCTTTCGCGACCTGCTGCAGGTGTTGTTGCTGGCGCTGGTGCTGGTCTTCGGCGTGCTGCTCGCCGAGTTCCGCAACTTTCCGGCGCCGGTGGCGATCCTGGCCTCGTCGGTGCTCTCGATCTCCGGAGTAATTCTGGCGCTGCTGGTGACTGGAACGACGTTTAATGTGGCGTCGTTCATGGGACTGATCATGGTGATCGGCATTGTGGCCAAAAACGGCATCCTGCTGCTCGACGCCGACGATCGGTTCCGTGCCCAGGGCGCAGCGGCACGAGACGCGATGCTCAAAGCCGCGCAACGCCGGCTGCGGCCCATCGTTATGACCGCGCTGGCCGCGGTCTCGGGAATGCTGCCGCTGGCCTTTGGCTTGGGAGCCGGTTCGCAGATGCTTCAGCCGCTGGCGATCGCCGTCATTGGCGGGTTGTGCGTTTCCATGGTGCTCAGCTTAGTGGTAACGCCGCTGGTGTATTTCCTGCTTACGCGCGGCCGAATGAGAGAACAGCAGGAGGCTGCGTAAGTTGCCGGCTGGTGCATTTTTCGCTCAAGCCTTTTTGAGGTCAGTTGAGCGCGGCCTTTATTTCACCTTCGATGGACTTCAAATCGCTCTCGCCCTGGAACTCGGCCAGCACCTTGCCGTCGCGGCCAATGAGGAAGGTCATCGGCAACCCCAGAATTCCGCCGTATCGCTCGCCGAGCTTCGCATCACCCATTGCTACCGGGTAGGCTATCTTCAATTTGTTTGCCAGCTTTTGCGCGGAGTCTGCATCGTCATCCAATGAGATGCCGACCACCTGGAATCCCCGGGGGTTGTAACGACGCTGCCAGGAATCGAAGACCGGCATCTCCTGCTCGCAGGGCGCGCACCAGGTGGCCCAGAAATTCAAAAGCACTACGTTACCTCGAAGGCTGCGCAGATCGACGGTCTGGCCGTTCAGATCGCGTCGCACAAATTGTGGCGCGGGTTTGCCGATCAACGATTGTGACTGGGGCCCTGACTGGGATTGTGGGTGGGAGGGTGGTTTGGCTTGACCCAAACAGATGCATGCCCCAAAAACGGCCGCACTCAGCACGAAAACACCTGTGATTCGTGTCTTCGAGTTATCGACTGGTCTGCGCCCTTGTCCCTTCTCCATCTGCGGGCTCTCAATGCGCCGGCGCGACGGGATAGCCATTGTTCACCCAGTTAGCGCCGAAGTTTTCCGCGATGTAGAGAACCTTGAGGTTTGTAAATCCCATATCGCTGAGCAGTTGGTAAGCTGGACCCACGTTGGGGCAGCGGTTCCACGGGCAGCAGCCGCAGTAAATCACGATGAAGGTCTTCCGCGGGAGCGAGGAGACTCGACTTTTGAGCGCCTGCAGTCCCTGGTCACGCGAGCCGGGCCCGGCGTACTCCGCGCCGGCTATATGCGCCTGGTCGAACATCACGCGCGAGCCTACCTGCAATATCAGCGGCTTCAGCGCTTGCGGCTTTTCGAGCAGGTTGTTCAGCTCTTCGGGCTGCATCAGGTTTTCGGTGGGAATGGAAAGAGCGCTGACAGGTTGTGTTGCAAATTGCGAGTGGGACGGCAATGTTGCCATTTCGCCAACCGCGAGCGCCAACAAAAGCCAAGCACCTTTTTGAATCATGGAACCAGTCCTCATGTAGGTCAGCCTCGGCAAACAGTCTAATTTGTCTCATTAGCAGCCGAGCTGCGGCCAGTGTCACAATAGGTTGATGGCCGCCGATATTCCCATCGACCAACCCATTGTCCTCACTGCCGGGGAAGCGCGCGTGTTGGGTGCGCTGGTCGAGAAAGAGGTCACCACGCCTGACTACTACCCCCTTTCGTTGAACGCGCTTGGCAACGCATGTAACCAGCGCTCGAACCGCGAGCCGGTGATGAATCTCGACGAAGACGATCTGCGGCAGGCGCTTAACGGTCTGGAGCGCAAGCAGCTAGCCGGCCGCGCGCGCTCGAGCGACGGGCGGGTCACAAAGTACGAGCATTGGCTCGGCGAGGCTTTCAATTTCAGCCGGGCTGAAACGGCTCTGATGTGCGTCCTGCTGCTACGTGGACCGCAAACCCCTGGCGAACTGCGCGGTCGAACGGAACGGTTGCACAGTTTCGATGAAATCTCAGACGTTCTGGCCGGTCTCGGGAAGCTGATGGAGCGGCAGCCGCCGCTTGCTGCTTTATTGCCTCGCCTGCCTGGCACCAAAGAGTCCCGTTATGCTCACCTCCTATCGGGCCCGGTAGAGTCGATCATCATTCCGGTCGCCGCGGGCGCGACAGAGCACCCAGCTCACAATCCGGAGCACGAAAACCGCATCGCGCAGCTCGAAGTTACGGTTGAGGAACTGCGCCAGGAAGTGGCCAGCCTGCGCCAGAAGATCGAGTCGCTTCTCGGTTAGTTCGCGGCCAGGCGTCCGGCTGGAATTCCCCATCTGACTGGCTCGTCACCTACCTTCAAGTCCTGGCTGCTTATGCACCCGGCAGGCCCATATAGGCCCTTTTACTTCTTTTTTGGTTTTTTCAGTGGCGTTTGCAGGTGACCTGCGCTAGTGTTACAGCGCTTCATTTCCCCTGATTTACGTTGCCGGGCAAAAGCAGAGATTGGAGCCCGGCCGCTGCGCACCGCCCGCGATGCCAAACAACGGGATGCTGCAAGAAGGTGCACAGACGAAGAATCAACGCAGCCCACCTGGAGCGGCGATCGCGCGCGATCGAAATACTCAGGACCCTCCACGCGCCAATGGCCGGCAAGACGATGACTCGGACGCCGAGAGCAATCAGGAGAATTCCTA
>JASHVU010000244.1 GCA_030044455.1 Acidobacteriaceae bacterium
TGAGTTTGTCGCCTAGCAAGAAGCAAGTGAAGTTGAGCAGTGTATAAATCGGGGTAACACGATTGGAGCGGTACATTGAGCAACTAACAGACATTCCCTGTTGCCAAACCAAATCCCGGAGTCTATGTTTCTCGCTCTGCGAGAGGTCAAATCGACCAAAGAACTCCTCGCCGTCCGCTCGAACTTCCAAGCACGAAGCAGGAGATGCCACCAACTCAGAGAGCGCGTGTTGGAATGCTCGTAACGTCAAGGGAGGGCTTATGGTCCTGTGAGAAGATACTTCGAGCACGTGCCAACTGCTCTCGAATTCCCTGATGCCCAAGGAAGTGGAAATAGGAATCGTGAAATTCAAAAGTTATCGCGCGGAGACTTGGGGCCTGGGGCACAAGATACTCTAACAGGCGCCAGACAGGTTCCGGGCAAGGGCCGGAATGTGCGTCTGTGTACATTCCGGCGAATTCCGAGCCACCCGCGATATGCGCTTCGACCACTTTCTCCAGGTCAAGCTCGCGCATATATTCAATCGCATCGAACCGGTGATTTCGCGCATTGGCATACAGGTTGTGAATGTCGAGAAGGATTCCGCAGCCGGTTCGCGCGGTTAGCTCGTTAAAGAATTGCGGCTCAGTCATTTCCTGTTCGGGATAAACAACGAAGTAAACACCGTTCTCGAGAAGAAATGGCACCGGCACGATTTCTTGAACGATATCGACCCGTTCGACAATCATGTTGAGGGCTTCGCGATCGAGGGGCACCGGCAGAGCTACCCCCGCGTTGTGGGTCTGGCCGTCGGAACTCGTAACCTCAGCGAACGACAAGTGATCACTGTGCCACGGAAAGTGATAGCGCTCATGCCAACTCGCGATGTGCCTGACGTAATCCTGATCGAACCGGCCCGCATTACCAATCGAGAGTCCGATGTTATGTGCCAAAACCGGACGACGCTCAACAACCCAGTCGAGCACTTCTATCCAGGATTCCAGTTCTTCATATTGGTTTGCACTTCCCGGTCCGTGGTTGGTCCAGAACATGTCAGGTGTGATCTCAAGGAAGTCCAAAGCGTCGAGTTCCGCGCGTAAGAACTCGGGCAGGCTCGGGTTATACATCACCCCGACACCTAACATCGGGAGAGCACTCAGCCGATCCATGAGTTACCTCAGAACATCAAATGACAGCAGAGTGCAGACCCCCGAAAGGGCCTCGCTATTCCGCGATAATGAGTCACCTACTTTACGGCCGCAAACGTGTTGAGATCGACATTGATGACTTCATCGAGTTGTTCCCGGATGTACCAGTGATCTCCCGAAGTGCACGTGTTGCACCCGCGCGGGAGCCTTCCGATGATTCCGCCATTAATCAAGCCGCCGATGATGGCGGGTATTTCGGTCGTCTTTGTACCATTTGGAACAACGACCTCGATTGTCTTTTTTGCTTTGGAGTACCCTACTCCCGCGACTTTCTCGTTTGCCATATGTTTCTCCTCTAGGTGCCCGAGGTTGGGTAGTTCGATTCCGGGTAACCCTTTGTCGCAAACTTCCCAGCCGTTCCGGAGCGAGTTTGGGATGACCAGACGCTAATGTGCGTATTTTGGGGATCGGAGGCTGACGAGCCTGTTTGGGGCGACCTTAAGCTAACCGGCTGACTGCAGGGGAACCGAAGGTTGCCTAAAGCTGACCAAGAATAGGCGCCCTTTTCCGGGGATGTCAAGAAATAATATAGTCAATTGAGAAACAAGGTTCGGGCAGCGAGCCCGGCAAAATCTGTGCTGGTAGGAATGAGAGAGACCGATGTGGTTGAAGGGTTCAAAGCGGGGTACTCAACAAAACCTCCCACAACCGCAAGGAATCACAATGCCACCAGCATAATCTCATCTGACCATGGAAAATTTCGTGCCAATCGCTGCATCCACACTCTCAACGAATACTCGAATAAGACGCACCTTCCACCACTCGAGCACCTGGGCTGATCCAAAGGGGTCGGAAACACTGGTCTTTAAGCTATTGAAAACATTGGTCGGGGAGAGAGGATTTGAACCTCCGACCCCCTGGTCCCGAACCAGGTGCTCTACCAGGCTGAGCCACTCCCCGAACATGGATGCGAGCGTATCGAAAAGGCGCGGCCTGGCGCGTTCCTCCCCTCGTTACGCTCACTCAAGTGTAACAGAGTCCTGCTGCTAAAAGCGGGCGGCTGGGTTCAAAGAGCAGCCGCCAAAAGTGAAACAACCGGCACAGCGCCAAATTGACCCTGTTTGATCTGGTTTCTTATACTCGCTGCATGCGGTTGGTATGCCCATGTTGTTGTCGCTCCTCGCGGTTCTAGCCTGCCGAGACGAGCGCCGTGGCAGGGCAGCGTGTTTGAAATCCGGCGCACCTTCCCCGCTCTCGTCAAGCCAGCGCTCTCTCGTCAGGTTACGATTTCTGGTCCGTGTCGAATGAATCTTCATGTGTTCAAAGGCACGTCATTCACTCGACGCTATCAGTAAGGAGAGTGCGGCGGTTGCCCACCTGAATGGAATGCAAAGATTTCCAGTTCGGTTCTGGTCTGCTCGATAGGATCGGCAACACTCCGCTGATTCGCCTCGACACCATTGTGGATGAACTTGACGGCGTGACCCTGCTGGCCAAAGCCGAATGGAACAATCCCGGCGGCAGCGTAAAAGACCGCGCCGCAGCAGCCATGATTCGCGCCGCCCGCGAACAAGGCAAGCTCATCCCGGGTAAAACCATCCTCGATGCCACCAGCGGTAACACAGGCATCGCGTTGGCAATGCTTGGCGCGGCGCAGGGCTTTCCTGTTCAATTGGTGATGCCTTCCAATGTCTCTCCCGAGCGCCGGCGGATCCTGAAAGCTTATGGCGCTCAAATCGAGTGGACCGACCCAGACCTGAGCTCCGACGGCGCCATTCTTCGCGCACGAGAGATGGCCGCAAACGATCCTGGCCGTTTTTGCTATATCGACCAATACTCGAACGAAGCCAATTGGCGCGCGCACTACAATGCAACGGGACCGGAAATCTGGCGCCAGACCGATGGCCGGGTCACGCATTTTGTCGCCGGCATTGGAACGAGCGGCACTTTTACCGGAACCACTCGCCGTCTCAAGGAACTCAACCCAGCCATCAAGTGCATCAGCATGCAACCCGGCTCGCCTTTTCACGGACTCGAAGGACTCAAATACCTGGCCACCACGATTGCGCCGGCCATCTACGATCCCAGGCTGGCCGACCGCAACATCGAAGTGGAGACCGAAGCTGCTTATTCCATGGCCCGGCAGCTTGCGCGCGAGAGTGGCCTGCTGGTCGGTATCTCAGCGGCAGCCGCAGTAACGGCAAGTCTGCAGGTCGCCCGCGAAGAATCTTCAGCAGGCCGCACCGCCGTCATCGTCACCGTGCTGCCTGACTCCGCAGACAAATATCTTAGCGACCGCTTTTGGGAAGAGGCATGAGCGTACTCGGCATCTTCGCCCCGGTCTTCGAGGCGATCCGTGCGCACGGCGAAGAAACCTATCCGCATGAGTGCTGCGGCGTGCTGCTTGGCCACGAATCACCCCAAGGGTGGCGCATTCATGCGTCCATCAGGGCCGGCAACATCCGCACTGATTCGGCCCACAATCGCTACAGCATTTCGCCTGCAGAACTCATCGGCATCGAGCGCGAAGCTCGCCGTCAGGAACTGAGCATCGCCGGCTTCTATCACTCGCATCCCGATCACCCCGCACAGTGGTCGTTCACCGACTTCACCGAAGCCCACTGGATTGGCTGTTCCTACGTCATCACTTCCGTGGCTCAGGGCAAGTCGACGGTCACCAATTCATTCCTGCTGGCCGGCGCCACCGAAGAAGACAAACGCTTCGAGCAGGAAACGATCGAAGTCATCGAAGCCATCTGATCGATTCTTTTTCATCTCCTTTGCGCATAGCGTTGTCAATCCACCGCGATTGACCTTCAATTACTGTGCTATGATTCCGGTGCTCTTCACGTCAACTCAGGAGTACTGACCTATGATGCGAGTTCGTTTAATCGCCCTGCCCATCGTTTTGCTCGTGATTTCAACTTCGGTCGTCCTGGCTCAATCCACTCTTTCTCCAAAATGGGAGGAACTGACCGGACCAGACTTCATTCAGGCCATTCACCAAGCGCAAGGGGTCTGCGTCTTGCCCTTCGGCATCCTTGAAAAACACGGTCCGCATCTGCCCATAGGTACCGACCTCCTGGACGTGCGCTTCGCCGTAATGAACGCGGTAAAGCAGGAGTACGCTGTTGTCTTTCCCGAATACTACTTCGGCCAGATCTTCGAGGCGAAACAGCAACCGGGAACGGTGGCCTACAGTCTTGCGACGCAACTCACTCTGTTGCAGGAGACGGCCGATGAGATGGCGCGCAACGGCTGCAAGAAGGTGGTAATTGTAAATGGCCACGGCGGCAACAACTATCTGCTGCCGCTCTTTGCCCAAGCACAGATGGCATCGCCACACGACTACGTCGTCTACGTCATTGGGCTGATCAATTTCGCCGGCCCCGACCGTCCCAAGTTAAAGACCAAAGTTGACGGTCACGCCGGCGAACAAGAGACTTCGCTGATGCAGGTAGCCCGCCCCGACCTGGTGCACATGGATCGCGCTCAACAGGAGTCGGGCGCGGATCTCAACCGCGACCCGCTGCCCGGCACCGTCTATACCGGCATATGGTGGTATGCCCGCTTCCCCAATCACTACGCAGGCCAGGGTGAAGCAGGCAACAAGGAACTGGGCGAGTACGACCAAAAGCAATGGTCGCAAAAGATCGCCGAGGCTCTCAAGGCCATCAAGGCAGACGACGAGAGCCTGAAACTTCAAGACCAGTTTTACCGGGACTCACAGCACCCGCTCGATACCAAACAGTAGTCTCGCCGTCTTTGATCAAAACAGCCGTCTCTGCGCTTCTAACTGCGGAGTCAGCCGTCGTTGCGCGTTCGCATCGCAGCGCGAGAGGACTAACTCGTTTCTGCGGTATGCCCCTCGCACTTGACCAATGCCACCGTGACTGCCACCAGAGACCAAATCGCTGCGCAGTCGCCCAGAGTTCCAACCAATGCACGAAATGAATCCCAACGATAAAAGCCATCGAACGCCTTCTGCAGAAACGCCGGATTCGTGTTTCCGTGCAGCAGGCCCAGCATGACCGGCGCCGCCTGCGTTGTCAGCAGCATAACGCCGATGTCCATGAGTGCCGCTCCATAGACGGGAATTGCCGCCCACATTGGTCTTCTCGGACTGAAGCGAAAAGCAACTGCCGCGGCAAGAGTCAGGAGCGTTCCTCCGATTCCTGAAATGGGATAAAGTATCCTTCCATTTCCGAGATCCGCCAGCCGGCTGAATGCGGCCCAGGCTTCAGGTCCCAGTTGCCGCCAGGCAGGCATTTCAACGAGAGTCCTGTTTAAGTCCACTGCGATTGATCCCAAAAGGAACGAAGCTATGATCAGCCAAAGTGCGATTCGCAACGGCTTCCGCTCATCCATCAGCTATCCTCCCTTTCATTTTTTCCTTATACATCGTTATACGATGTATGGTCAACCTCACTTTCAAAAGCGCGCGGGAATGAACTGAACGCTTGTTTCGTCTGACAAACACGCCACCCTTTCCAATCACTTCCAGATCATCTAAACTTTGACCTTGTAGTCCGAGGTATGTTGCAGGATTTGGAGAACCGGAAATGCCCTTCAATCGGGAATTGCTCAAAGGCAGCATTGCTCTGTTGTTACTGAGGCTCCTATCTGAACGAGATATGTACGGGTACGAGATCATTCAGGAAGCTGCTCGCCGCAGCGAAGATGTCTTCGAGTTCAAGGAGGGGACGCTTTACCCGGCCCTTCACCAGTTGCACAAACGCGGCTATCTGCGCTCGGAGTGGCGCCTGGGTGCAAGCGGCAAGCAAAGGAAATACTACGGATTGACCGCCGCAGGCCGAAAGCAGGCGCAGCGCGGCGAGAGAGACTGGCACTTGTTCACGCAAACCGTGAACGCCATCCTAACGAGGACAAAAACATGACTAGGCATTACCCAGTGATTCAACAGATTATTGCTCTCGCCAAGCTTCCTCATGCCCGGTACCGCCTCGATATCGAAAGAGAGCTGCGCGACCACCTGGAAGACCTGGAAGACGAAGCGCGTTCGCAGGGCCATGACGAGGCAATGATCGAGCGGATCACCGCAATGCGCCTCGGAAACCCGCAGGAAATTGCGGCGGCCTTTGCATCGGTTTACGCATTTGATAAGTGGATGCGCCGCGCCGTCGCCTGCACCATTCTCCTTCTCGTATCCATCGCTGCAGTTTCCCTTGTCGTTGGAACTGTGCAGTCGATTGCCGCGCTTTTGATCCGTATCCCGTTTGCCGATGTCTCCGATGGGTTTTATTGGGAAGTTCTAGGGCTTGTCGCAGTCACTCTCGGCTATTGCAGCGCGTACCTGGCAGAACGCGTCTTTCCAACGTCGTTTGCCAAAGCCGCTTCGCTCAGTTTCAGCTTGACGATTTGCGTTGCAGCGGGACTTTTTTCCGCGATCCAAGTTCATGCAATCTTGCCTTGCATAGCATTCGCCGACGCCGCCTTCGCCAGGCTCCTCCAACGTGTTCATCTCCCAATCGTATGGCTGGCTGGAACGGTCGGGCTAATCACGATGATGGCACTCGCTTTACGCCCCCTGTTGGCAGGGCAGGGACCGCCACCATGGCTGCTCTGGCTTGGCCTGACCGTCTCATGTGCGGTGCTGAGAAGAATCGTCGATCTGTTCGAGAAGTTGACTCTGGGCCGGATAGTCGCATAGAAATAAACTGCAAGCCCGACATCCGCAGCGTCTACAACTCCGCGCCTGAAATTCTGATGCGACGTTCGCGTTCCGAGTCATGTCGAGGAAGGAGTGTGGCGGCGCTCCACGCAGACCGCAGTAGCTGATCGTCCTCTTGTGAACGTTAAACCCTCTGTAACACATGTCGTCTCGAAGAGCCTCCCCGGTTGTTCTCTGAATCAGAGTTGCCGCTGAGTTCAGCTTATGCAGCACCTCGTGCTCCTCAACGAATTAGCATTCAAACAATCCACCCGGAACTTGCAAAACCGGGCCGAGTTGGTGCTGGAATCGTAAATCTGGCGTTTGGCGATGGTTGACAATGCTGCCCGGCAGGATCGGTGAGCCTTTGAGGACAGTTCCTTGCTTTTCCGTATGAATACACCACTTTCAATGCGCAAAGCTTAGCCATCCCATGCCGTCTGAAGGTAAGGCCGAGTGCGAACGTTGCCGCTTTTCGCGTTGAGATTCCAGGCAGGCCAGAGCCAGAATTAGCGGTGCGGCTCGCTGGTCTGCCGTTCCAGGTTGTGTTTGGCCTAAATCGCAGGTGGCTGGAGGCAGAGTTTTTCCTATACAATTCGATGCCATCGGGCAGGGAGGTCGCAATCTGCGAATCTCTCTGCCTTGGAGGGATTTGTGTCGGCTCCCGACGTAGTCTGGAAGAACGGCAAGTTTGGCCAAACTTCACGGCGCGATTCCTGGTGGCTTTCCCCGACCGGGGTCTTTCTGGGTTTCGGCGCGTTTCTTGTCTATGCCAACTGGGCCGCATTCCAAAACAGCCATTACACTTTCGGGCCCTATATCTCGCCGTTTTATTCACCGGAGCTTTTCGGCAGTTCCCCGTACGCATTATTTGGCCCAAAACCAAGCTGGTATCCGAGCTTCTTGCCCTTTTCTCCGGCCCTGCTCATTCTCTGGATCCCCGGCCTCTTCCGCTTGACCTGTTACTACTACCGTGGCGCTTACTACAAGTCGTTCTGGGCCGACCCACCGGCATGCGCGGTGAGCGAGCCCCGCAAGACGTATCTGGGAGAGCGAAGCTTTCCGCTCATCCTGCAGAATTTTCATCGCTACTTTCTTCGGCTTTCGTACATTATCTGGGGCTTTCTCGTCTACGACGCCGTGAGGGCATTCTTTTTTCCGGATGGATTCGGAATCGGGATTGGAACTCTGGTGCTGGTCGTGAATGTTGTGCTTCTTGCCGGATATATCTTCGGGTGTCATGCGTTCCGGCACATGATCGGCGGAACATTCGACCAGATATCGAGGCACCCGGTCCGGCACAGAATCTACGATTGTGTGAGCTGCCTGAACGCAGCACACAAGAGGTGGGCCTGGGCGAGCCTGCTTTGGGTTGCGTTTGCCGATATCTACGTGCGCTTGTGTTCGATGGGCGTCTGGCATGACTGGAGAATCCTCTAGATGCCAGAATTCCAACGGTTCTCTTACGATGTACTGGTGATCGGAGCAGGCGGAGCAGGCCTGCGCGCCGCCATCGAAGCCGGAGCCGCGGGCGCCAAGGTGGGAGTGGTCTGCAAGTCGCTGCTCGGCAAAGCACATACGGTGATGGCTGAGGGTGGCATTGCGGCTGCGCTGGCCAATGTCGATGATCGCGATAATTGGCGCGTCCATTTTTCCGATACGATGCGCGGCGGCCAGTATCTGAATAACTGGCGCATGGCTGAGCTGCACGCCAGAGAAGCGCCCGAATGTGTACGCGAACTCGAGGCATGGGGAGCGCTATTCGACCGCACTGCGGACGGCAGAATTCTGCAACGCAACTTCGGCGGCCATCGGTACCCCAGGCTGGCTCACGTCGGCGACCGCACTGGGCTGGAGATGATTCGCACACTCCAGGACCATGGCATTCACACGGGAATGGAAGTCCATATGGAGTGCACGGTGCTCAGCCTGCTCCTCGATGGAGGCCGAATCGCTGGAGCATGCGGATACGACCGCGAGAAGGGCCGCTTCCAACTGTGGCAGGCGAAGGCAGTGGTGGTGGCCACCGGCGGAATCGGGCGTGCCTTCAAGGTGACCAGCAACAGTTGGGAATACACGGGCGACGGCCTTGCATTGGCGTATCGCGCCGGAGCCGAACTCCAGGACATGGAGTTCGTTCAGTTTCATCCCACCGGCATGGTCTGGCCCATCAGTGTGCGCGGCATTCTCGTCACAGAGGGTGTACGCGGAGAGGGCGGAGTGCTGCGCAACAGCGAGGGCCGCCGTTTCATGTTCGACGATATTCCCGACCTATATAAAGAGCAGACTGCGGACACTGAAGAGGAGGGCTGGCGGTATACGCAGGGCGACAAGAATGCAAGGCGTCCACCTGAACTGCTCACCAGAGATCACGTTGCGCGGTGCATCAATCGCGAAGTCAAGGCAGGGCGAGGCTCGCCGCACGGTGGCGTCTTTCTCGATATTGCATGGATCAAGGAGCGCATGCCAAAATCGGCCGAGCACATCAAGCGCAAGCTGCCCAGCATGTACCACCAGTTCAAGCAACTCGCCGACCTTGACATCACAAAGGAGCCCATGGAGGTAGGTCCCACGACTCACTACATGATGGGCGGTATTCGCGTCGACGGCGAATCGCAAATGTCCACTGTACCGGGGCTCTTCGCAGCCGGTGAAGCCGCCGCGGGACTGCATGGCGCGAATCGGCTGGGTGGAAACTCGCTGTCCGATCTGATCGTCTTCGGGCGTCGCGCAGGACGCCATGCTGCCGAGTTCGCCAGTGCCAATGGACCGGCGAAAGTCGACGAGGCCGAGCTTCAGGACACGGCGATCGCGGCGCTCGCACCCTTCGACCGCGGCCCCTCCGGCGAAAACCCCTATCAAATCCAATACGACCTGCAGGAGACCATGCAGAACCTCGTCGGCATCGTGCGAGTCGAAATTGAAATGCAAGAGGCGCTCAACACAATCGGGCAATTGCGCGCGCGGGTAGAGCGTGCCGGTATCGCTGGCAATCGCGAGTACAACAATGGCTGGCACACCACCATCGATCTTGAAAACATGATGATCGTATCTGAAGCAATTACCCGTGCGGCACTGCTGCGAGAGGAAAGCCGCGGCGCGCAGTTCCGCGAAGACTTCCCCGGCAAAGATCCGGAGTGGGGAAAACACAACATTGTCATCCGGCGCGGCGCAGATGGAGAAATGCAAGTCGAGAAGCGTGTACTTCCGCCAATCCCGGACGAGTTGAAGGCAGTGATCGAGGAGATGAAGTAGCGAGGAGACGAAACAAATGGCCACACCAGCGACGTTTCGCATCTGGCGCGGAGATCCTGCAGGCGGCGCGTTTCAGGATTACTCAACCGGCGTTGAAGAAGGAATGGTCGTTCTGGACGCCGTGCATCGCATTCAGGCGCATCAGGCAACCGACCTGGCGGTGAGATGGAACTGCAAGGCTGGAAAGTGCGGATCGTGTTCTGCCGAGATCAACGGCATGCCCAGGCTCATGTGCATGACCCGGTTAAGTGACATCGACCTGAGTATGCCCGTCATCCTGGAGCCGATGCACACGTTTCCGGTCATCCGCGATTTGGTCACCGATGTTTCCTGGAATTTCCGCGCCAAGAAAACCATCAAGCAATTCAAGCCCCGC
>JASHVU010000245.1 GCA_030044455.1 Acidobacteriaceae bacterium
GTTGACCACTCGCCTGCTGGAGCACATCGTCTCGTTCGCAACTCCCCACGATCCTCTCGTAATCGCCGGAGTGCTGCTGACAATGACCCTTCTCGGGCTGATTGCCACATGGATCCCGGCCCGCCGGGCACTCGCCATCGACCCCGCGCAGATACTAAGGGAATCCTGAACCCGGCACCCGGAGCGATTGCCCTGGCCTGTCGGCTCACTAACGCTTGAGCAACCCATCCACCAATGCCCGCCACTCAGCCTCGAGTGTTGGCCTGCGGAACCTGCGGCCGGCGCGGGCATACCAGTAATTGGCGTTCCATTCCAGGCCTTCCTTTCGGTGAAGGTAAGCGTGAACCGCCATGCCATCGACCGTCTGGAGATCATCCACAAGCGAGTGCGCACGAGCCCAGTCCCCTTTTGCGTCACACCAGAGCGCAACAATGGGCGTCGGCAGCCCATCAGGAGGCGCAGCCAGTGAGAGAGCGGATTCAAATTCAGCAACAGTCACAAAAACCTCTCCGCCCCGCTTGCGGACGGCAATTTTTTATCTCTTCACCTTCGACGACGAAATTATTTGGGATCAACGTTTCCTTGCAATGTGTGATCATTATCACATCTCTCAAACCCACGCTTTGGTAAACATAGTTCATTCATTCAACAAACATAATCCAAGACGGGCCATCCAGGGGACAACCGGGAAAGATCGCCAACAAGCTCGCGATCCGAATTCGGGCCTCCTGTTCCTCTAACGAACTCTTCGCGGTTTATCGTCAAGCCGCGAAGAGTTTTGGACCCAGCCTCCCCCCAAAAAGCACCTTCTGACCTCCCGATGCTGCTTCAACCGCTCAGGCTCCAAACTGCTCCATCCACGCAGACATGATCGCCGCCACGCGCTCCGCTTGCTCGTAAGCGGCAAAATGACCGGCGTCCTCCAGTACGTGATACTCACATCCTCCAGGCGCGTTACGGAATGACTCCATCTCAGTGGGCGTAACAGCAACATCTTCCCCACCCGCAATGGCCAGTACAGGCGTCGTGATGGTTGCAACGGTGGGAACGGAATCGGCCCTGACCGCAAGCCCCGCCTGCACAGCAACCAGGGCCCCGGCCGTGAGCGTCATCCGCTTGCGAACCTCGGCGACAACCTCTGGCCGGCGCGCGCGAGTGGTTGCGCCCACCAGGGTTTGCGCATTCCCGTCAAAGACCTTTGCTGCTTCGCCGGCTCGCGCCAGGGCAATGGTGGCGGTACGCTTCTCCAGATTCGCTTCCGCATCGGGTTGGGGCTTTGAACAGACGAAGCCGAGCCCCTTCATGCGCTCTGGTGCAAGTCGCCAAAGCTCAAGCATCACATAGCCGCCAATGGAGCAGCCGGCAAAGACGGCACTTTCAAGTTTAAGGTGGTCGAGCAGCGCAAGGATGTCTGTGCCGAGCTGGGCCATTGTGAGTGCCAGCGCATCCGGAACGCGCGCAAACAGGCCGGCGGGAAGACCTGACCCGAGTTCAGAGACGCCGTGTCCGCGTAAATCGGGGACGATGGCGCGCACGCCTCTCAACCGCGCAACCACCGGGCGCCAGAAGTCGCTATCGAGTGGAGTGGGATGAAGAAAAACTACGGATAGCCCCGTTCCCGAGTCGCTATAGCCGAGCCCTGTGCCAGAGGAGAGATAAGTCAGGCTCATACCTGAGGAGGATACGCTCCCGGAACTACGGGCACCTCTTCTGGAATGCCGATCCAGGCGGCGAGATAGGCGATGCCGACAAGGCCGCTCGAGAAGAAGAATCCAAGCACTGTGAGGATGCGGACGACCGAAACGTCCCAGCCGTTGGCGTGGGCCAGCGCGATGCAGACACCGGCAATCTGCCGGCCCACACGAGGGCGCACCAGCGGCCTGCCCTGCATGGGTTGAGGCGGGGGGATGGTACTGCCGCAACTTGAGCAAAAACGAGCGCTCGAAGGAAGTCCGGTACCGCAACGGTTACAGAAGACGGCCATTTGGTTCCTCCTCGTGGGGGAAGCTAGCAATCACAGAATACGATGCCGGCAGGCGTGCGGTTCCCTAAGGCCCATATCGCCGGACCCGACCGTAGCTTCAGGCCAGTTGTAGCGCCGATCCCCAGATCGGCCGTGGCGCAGGTCTCCCGACCCGCGCCGACTCCTAATTTCCCCGGTACGGGGTACGCAGGCACTTGCGGGCGATATCCGCGCGCGAGGTGCTGGGACCAGCGTCGATGGCCGCCCGGTAATCCTTGACGGCTTCCTTCCGTTCTCCGTTCAGATCGTGGCACTGACCGGCATCGACAAATGAGCGCACCTTCAGCTCGGGGCTCACGCCGGGGGAATTGCCGGCACGCTCGTAGGCCTGGGCCGCTTCAGAGTAATGGCGCTGCCCACGCAGTGCATCGCCGAGTCCGAAGTAGGTGAGCTCCATCTTGGTCGAGGCGAAGTATCCCGGCTTCTCGTCATCCGTCACAATCTGGCGATAGGCATCTACGGCGCGCATGCCCTCGCCCGCGTCTTTGCGCAGGTTGGCTTCTTCAAGCCGGAAGAGGTAGTCGTGAGGGTATTGGGCTTCAAGACCGTGAACCACCTGGATCGCGTCCTGGTAGCGTGCCTCGCGACGCAGGAAGAGCGCAGTAACCGTTCGCGCCTCAACGCTAGTGATGACGCCGCGATTTCCGTCGTCCTCAAGAAGGGCAAGGCCGGTGGATTTGGAACCGGTGATGCCGGCGAAACCGATCAGCAATTTGAAGGGAAACGGCAACGCGCCGACCACGTATTGATAAACACCATCGATGAGCTTGGCGTCGACATAATTTGGGTCGATTTTCAGAACGTGCACAGCGTCGTCTTTGGCTTTGATGGCCTGGTGAAAGGCGGCACCGAAGGCGCGTTCCGTCATGGCCATATAGGTGCAGCGCAGGCTATATACCCAGGCGCGGGCGAAGAGGGCGTTGACATCATTGGGATTCTTCGAGAGGCGCCAGTCGGCTTCGCGGATGGCTTCGTCGGCGAGCGAGAGGATCTGGTTACGAACCTTGGGGTCCTCTTCCGTGGCGTGGTGGCCGGTA
>JASHVU010000246.1 GCA_030044455.1 Acidobacteriaceae bacterium
ATCATTCTTCTTCAGGAAGAATGCGAGAACGAACATAATGGCGCAAAGCACGCCCAACAACCAAAATGTGTCCATGAAGGAGAGCGTATGAGCTTGCTGATTCACCAGGGCATAGAACCTGGCAATTGCCTGATTGTGTGCGTCGACGGCGCCAAGCCCGGAGTGCTTTATACCGTTTATCAGACCATGAAGATCCCCCCGAAACACCGGTGCGTCAGACGTAATATGACCAATCAGGATTTGCTGGTGATATTGCGAGCGCCGCGCGATCATCGTCGTAACGATGGATGTACCGATACTGCTGCCAATGTTACGCATGAAATTGACCATGCCCGAGACACTGTTGCCCTTCTCTGCCGGTACACCGATATAACCGGCAGCTGTAATTGGAACGAACAGGAAACCGATGCCCACTACCTGTGCGCAACGCAACCACATAGCAAAGTCAAAGCTGATGAGTAAATTGATTTGATACGCGGAATAGATCAAACCGATCGCCAGACACAACCAGCCTGCGGCAATCAAGAAGCGCGCCTGAACCTTCGAGGTGAGTCGCCCCACGATTGGCATCATCAAGAGCAAGATGAATCCGCTTGCGGACAGAACTAAACCTGCAAGCTCCGCGGTGTATCCCAACAGCGTCTGCAGAAACTCGGGGATGAGCACTAAGGTGCTGAAAAGCATCACTCCCATCATGAACATCATCAGGTTGGCCGCAGCGAAGTTGAAGCTCTTGAACATGCGGACATCGATGATGGGGTCCTTGTGGTACCACTCCCAGATGACAAGCGCCAACAAGCAGACTGCCGCGGTGATGGCGAGCGTAACAATGAAGTGAGAACCGAACCAGTCATCCTCCTGACCCTTATCCAGTACGACCTGGAGGGAAGCCACGCCAAGCGTGAGAAATGCAATCCCGATATAGTCCACGCGAATGCCGCCCTTCTTAAGGCGACCGGCGGCAGATGGGTCCCGCACCAGCGTATAGGTCATGTAAAGAGCAAGCAGCGCAACCGGCAGCTTGATGAAGAAAATCCATCGCCACGAATAGTTGTCGGTAATCCACCCGCCCAGCATGGGACCCACCGTCGGAGCAAGAACTGCCGTAATACCGTAGAGCGCAAAGGCAGAGCCACGCTGTTCGGGGGGGAATGTATCGTTGAGGATTGCCTGCGCCATCGGCTGGAGTCCACCACCCCCGATGCCCTGAATCGCGCGAAAGATCAGCAAAAGCGGAAGAGTTGGTGCGAGACCGCATAGCAGCGAACTTACGGTAAAGATGATCAGCGACAGCATGAAATATCTTTTGCGCCCGATAACTTCTGCAAGCCAACCGCTCACGGGAAGCACGATTGCATTCGCCGCGAGATAGGAGGTGAGCACCCATGTGCTGTCATCGTAGCTGGCGCCCAGGTTCCCGGCGATGTATGGCAAGGCAACATTGGCCACGCTGGTGTCGAGCACTTCAAGGAATGCGGCCATGGACACGGTAATGCCGATGAGCCACGGATTCACGCCCGGGCGAGAGAAGTCCCGCGCCGCAGGCAAACTGGCTACGGCGGCGCTCATCGTAGATACACCTTCGTTTCGACATTCATACCCGGCCGAAGCTGGTGATCGCGGTTCTCCCCCGGCTCCAGAACGATCTTGACCGGCACTCGCTGGACAATCTTAACGTAGTTCCCGGTGGCATTCTCGGGGGGCAGCAAGCTGAAGATGGGGCCCGTTCCTCCCGCGATGCTATCTACATGCCCGTTGTAGGTGCGGCCATTTGAGTCGAGCTCAATGCTCACCTTCTGGCCCACGCGCATATGTTTGAGCTGCGTCTCCTTAAAATTGGCCGTAATCCACACTTGATCGAGGGGAATCACAGTAAGCAACTCCTCACCTGGGTCGACATTCAATCCGACAACAGCTTTCTTCGTGACCTCCCCTGTCACAGGTGCGAGGATATTGGTGTATCCCAGGTTCAACTGGGCTTGCTCGACAGCGGCTTCTTTTTGCTTTATGTCTGCCATCGCCGAAAGCGCTTTGTCGCGGGTTGAGGCAACCCGCTGCGGTCCGGCTTGGGCATCTTCGTAGCGTGCCTCAGCCTCAGTAAGACGGCTGTGCGCTTCTTGAACGGTTTGTTCAGCTGCGGCCTCGTCCGCTTCTGCAGCAGCTATGGCGGCGACATCCGTCGCGGCGACGGCATAGGCATGATCGTAAACCTGCTTCGGCACTTCCTCCTTGGTCAGCAGCAGGCGATAGCGGGCAACGTCATCCTGCGCCTTTACGTTTTCTGCTTGCGCCTCCAATACGCGGGCATGGGCGGCGACGGCTTGCTTTTCCGCTGCTAGAATCGCAGCTTCGGAGTTCTTAATATCCGAAGACGTGAATTTCAACTGGCTTGAGGTATCCACGGTTGATATCGGCACATCGATATTCGAGCTTCTTGCTGCCGCTTCTGCTGCGTCGAGTGTTGCCTCGGCTCTTGCCAACGCCACTTCATAGTCTTTGGGATCGATTTCAACCAGTGTGGACCCTTGATCGACCCATTGGTTGTCGCCGACATTGACTTTCTGGACATATCCGGAGACGCGAGCACTGACCGGGTAGAGATGCACGTCCACCTGCGCGTCATCGGTAGATTCGAACCCGGAAAGATAGTGCAACAGGAAAGCACACCCAACGGCCAGAACAACTAGCGAGGCAAGGAAAATAGAAAGCTTGTAAGATCGCCTTCTCGGATAAGCCGAAGTTAACGGGTCAGCTGCGCCGGCGTTGTCCGCTGGCGCGTCTCGCTCCGATGGTGTCGCTTGCGGTGGATTCGTTGCTTGATGTTCTTCAGACATACTCAATTCCCCTT
>JASHVU010000247.1 GCA_030044455.1 Acidobacteriaceae bacterium
CCAGGTCGGCGGCCGACCGGACCAGCGAGGACACCGTGACCCGCACCCACGAAGCCGCCCTCCAACCATACGTGAAGGTCGACGGGACGGTCCGCCTCAGCGCGGTTTTCCGGTACATCATCGCCCGGGCGCCGTAGGTTCAAACAAAAGACCCCGTCACAAGCGCAACAGCGGCAATATCTGCAAAGGGAATCTGCGGCTGCGGCGTTTTTTGTGCCAAGCAGCTGGGCCGTCTCCACAAAGAAAAACGACTATCTATCGGCCCTCTATCGTCGGTTAGCATCGCGAAGAGGCGTCAAACGCGCAACCCTTGCCGGAGCACACAATCTTCTGGTCATCGCTTACTCGGTGACAACATCCTTCGCCGATACGCACTTTGAAGCTTTGTTGATGGCCGCATTCGCAGAGCTGGCGCTGGCTTTGACGCTGGTTGGCGTCTATGGTGTGCTCAGCTTCCAAATTGCCCAGCGGATACAGGAGATCGGCATACGTCTCGCACTCGGCGCGACCCACTGCGAGATCAGGTTTCTCATTCTGGGTGAGGCTGCGAGAGCAGGTGTCGCCGGTGTGCTGATTGGCCTTTTTTCCGCCTTCAGCTTGACCCGTTTCATGGCCTCCTTGCTGTATAACGTCCACCCCAAAGATCCGGTGATCTTCGCTTCGGTCGCGCTCCTTGTCCTCGTGGCTGCGCTGGCGGCGGCGTACATTCCTTGACACCGAGCGGCAAGAGTCGACCCCGTTGTTTCCTTACGATACGAGTGAGCCACGGCTTCGTTTCACCGCAACCTCATGACTATCTGCAAGGGGACATTGCTACTGCGGACAAAACGAGGACATTTCTATTGTGGTATGACAATTTTGAAAGTTTCTGTTGACAATCCAACTTTTGTTGGGCTAGCCTCGCTCCCGTCCTCAACCCTTAAGTTGAGTCACGCCCCGATCTCAGGGCGGACGGATGGTCGGTTCAGGAATTCGGGTTTCCCAATTCTCTCACTTGCGAAAAGGACTCGATATTTCGCAGGAGAAGACGATTTGCGGCCTGTCTCAATCCATCGCCGTTTTTCCCAGACAGTGCCCTCGGAGATTCGTAATAGGAACTTCACTGAACAGGCAAAGAGGAAGCAGGCAATTTAGCCGTGGCACAACTGTAAACGTAAACAGTACCACCCGATGAGGAAGCTGTTTCAACGAAGCGAGCTACTTTCAAAGGAGACGCTATGGCGAATAAGGCAACAAGGATTTCGCGCAGCCTGGTACTCGCACTTCTTGGGTTACTTCTATTGGCCGTGAGCAACAGAGGCTTGGGGCAGGATACAAACGCCTCTCTCAGTGGCACGGTAGTAGATCCGACTGGTGCGGTCATCCCCGGCGCAACGATGACTCTGACCAACGTAGCAACCGGCTTTAGGGCCAACTTCGTGTCAGACGCCGCGGGCGAGTATTCATTTCAAAACTTGACCCCCGGCATGTACAACCTCAGCGTCACTGCAAACGGGTTCAAGTCCACCGATCAGGAAGGTGTGCAACTGGCCGTTAACCAAGTTGGCCACCTGGATATTCACTTGTCCGTAGGCAAGGCCGACCAAACCGTTACGGTCACCGGTGACGCATCTTTGATCAACTACCAAGACCAAACCCTGGAAGGCGGCGTCAGTCCTGAAGCCCTCGAGGACTTTCCTCTGGTGGTCTCGGGCGCGCCGCGCTCCTCGGTCGCGGTAGCTACAATGATGCCCGGCGTTACTACAGCCGGTAGCGGAAACGCCTTTAACTCCCGCATCAACGGCGGCCTGATCACCGGCGACGAAGCCATTGTCGACGGCGCCACCACCATGGAAGGCTACATGAACCAAAGCGGCATGGTCGCTTTGCAGACTGACTTTGGCATGTCGCCGGATATCACCAGTGAGGTTCACATCCTCACTGCAAACTACGACGCGCAGTATGGCAACACGACCTCCGGTCAGTTAATTATCCAGACCAAGAGCGGCGGTGAAAAGTTCCACGGCGCCGCCTACGAATACCTCCGCAACCAACTATTCAACGCATTCGAATACGGAGCCGCGGCCAACGCCGCAGGGCACTTCGTTAAGCCGCAAGACGAAGAAAACGACTACGGCGCCAATATCGGGGGACCGATGTACATTCCCGGTCTTCATGGTTCCAACTCGTTCCTGAAGGGCTACTTCTACTTCAACTGGGAAGGCTTCAAGGATCTCGGCGGTTCCGCCCCGGCCACGCTGACCATCTTGTCAAATAACGACCGCTCGGGTAACTTCGCCAACTGGGGTAGCCAGCTCTACTATCCCAACGATTCTGTCAAATACGGATCGTTGGCGGGAACGGCGATTCCCGGCAACCAGATCAACCCCATGTACGAGGACCCGGTCGCAAAGGCCTTTATCGCGGATCTGCCAACGCCGACCAACGACAACGAGATCAACAACTACCTCATTCCCAAGTCCGGCCAGGGCTCGCTGACCGCAGGCGAGAACGTGTATTTTGCCCGCGCCGATCTGGACATCGGCAGCCGGGATCATCTGTACTACACCTACTGGTGGCAGTACACCGGCGTGAACGCCCTAAGTGACCTGCCTGTCGCTATTTCAACTGCTGATCCAGCCAGTCCGGAAAATGCACCCATCCAGCGCTTCAACTGGGAGCATACCTTTTCCAGCGTGATGACCAATCACTTCACCTTCGGCTACTTGAACCGCAATGAAGGGTACTACGCCCTGAACGGGAGCTCCACCCTGCCCACCGTTCCCGGCGTCGCCAGCTCCACTGGCTACCATCCGGAGATGGCCTTCGGCAGCTATTTCTCGCAACTTGGCAACAGCGATCCGGCGACCGGTGCCGGAGACGTGACCACGCGTGGGACGTATGCGCTGAACGACGTTTTTACGCGTGTGATAGGCAAACATACGCTCAAGTTTGGTCTTGAGTGGCGAAAGGCGGGAACCAGCATCCACGAAGGAGGTAACGAGGGCGGCACATTCTCGTTCAATGCCGACACCACAGGAGATACGCTTTGCCCATCAACTGCAACCTGCCCTGGGGATCCCGCGGCCAGCTTCTTCCTGGGCGCTGTGGGTGGCGCCAGCGTCTCCTACTACAACGTACACGCGGAATATCCGCGCCAGCCCGGGTGGGCGATTCACGGCGGCGATTCGTGGCGCTTGAATCAAAAACTGACCTTGGACTACAGCCTGCGTTGGGACTACATCGCGCCTTTCAGCGAAAAGTTCGACAACCTATCCTTCTTCGACCCGGTTGGCCTGAATCCTGGAGCGGTAACCGCTACGGGAACCGAGCTTCCTGGCCGCCTGGCATTCGCAGGCACCAAGTGGGGCTCGGCGAGCTATGGCAAACCCTATCCTGAAATCCCCTTCAAGGCCGCTTTCGCTCCGCGTGTCGGCTTTGCCTACACTCTGAATGACAAGACGGTGGTTCGCGCCGGGTACGGACTCTATTACGGGCAGGCATTTTATCCCGGCTGGAACGGTGGCATGGCACAGGACGGCTTCAACAAGGCCCTCACCCTGAGCGAATCAGCCAATGCCCCGAACACGACACCGGCGCTCTATCTCACTACGGGAATCAGCACTTCGCAGATCGGGTCGACGCAGAATATCTCGTCTTCGTTCGACAACGGAGAGGCGCCTTCGATGTACCGCCCGCTAGACGGAAACAAGAGGCCCTATTCGGGGCAGTGGAATCTGACCATCGAGCGCCAATTACCTGACAACTTTTTCGCCGCTCTCTCCTACGTGGGCACAAAGGGCACACATCTGCCCTCCGAACTGAGCCCGCTCAACGTTCTTAATCCCAATAACCCTGCCATTGCCGCATTGGGCAGTCATCTTGAGGATATCTTTACTCCGAACGAGGCCACTCTCGACGGCGTTCCTCAACCTTATGTGGGCTGGGCCGCCCAGATGACAGGCTGCGCACCCTCGGTTGCCCAGGCCCTGGTCCCCTACCCCATGTTTTGCGGCGACCTGCAGGGCGAAAATGAGGAGCACGCAACTTCCCAGTACCAGTCCTTCCAGGCGAAGGTGGAGCGCCATCTCAACCATGGATTGTATTTGCTAAGTTCGCTAACGGTGCAGAAGCTCTACACTGACGCTGCCGACACGACACAATCAACCAACAGTTCGGGTACCCAGAGTCAGTTCTCGCCCTTCATCCTTTTCCCGAGGGCCTGGACAATTGCTCCGGACAACGTTCCTGTAACGCTTCAGATCTCTTCGGTTTACGACCTGCCAATCGGTGCGGGCAGGACCTTCCTCAACTCGGCCGGACCATCTAACGTTCTGCTCGGCGGATGGCAGGTTTCCCCTCTGTTCCGTTACGAGTACGGAACACCGTTCTCGTTCAGCTACGGTGCCTGCCCGACTGCCCAGGTCGGCGCCTTACGCGAAGGCTGTGTTCCCGGTATTCTCCCCGGACAGACGGTGCAATTGCACGGGCGCAACGGATACAACCCCATGAGCGGTGTTCCCTACCTGAACCCCGCGGCGTTTGAATCCAACTTCACCACGTTTGGCTACACGGGCTATGGCAAGGCAGTGACAACAATCTACAGTCCGAGCTACAAAGACTTTGACATGTCATTCAACAAGAACACGAAGATTACCGAAAGAGTGAATTTCAAATTCGGCGCTAACTTTTTCAACACGTTCAACAACCACTACTTCGCTAACTCTCAGGGAGGAAACTACGGGGGACCTTCGGCCGCTTTTGTCACTGATGTTTCCAGCTCCTCATTCGGACAATGGAATGGCTCGACCACCAATCCGCGTACCATTCAGTTCCTGGGGCGGCTCGAGTTCTAGCAAACAGAAACTCGGGATTTCCTTTCGCGCCATCCGGTCGGCTTTGGTCAACCCGGATGGCGCGATGCTCTAGAGCCTGTTATTAACTTTCCCGCAGTCGTCGTTGCGAGCGAAAATCGCGCCAGACGAGGCCCACCCCATCGACGAAGACCTGTCGATGGGGACCCCGGAGGCGGAGGACGAAGACTTTGGCCATTCCAAGGCGAGGACGACAACTCCGGGGCCCCCAATGCACGCATTTATGCATTGGGGTGGAACGAAGTATCACGCGATTTGCGCTGCAACCCGGAGGGCTGGGGTCAATTTTCCCGATTTCGTCGTCGCTCGTCGCTAGCAGACACCCGGTATGCGTCGCTCCTCGCTTCTAGGACCCGGCAAAATTGGCTCCCAGCGACGCCTACGCGAAAGTTAATAACAGGCTCTAAGCAGGGAAAAACAGTTCTGCAGCGTTCAGCACTTAAGCTGCCTGGAGCCGGCGAGAACATTTCAAGGAGTCGAGCGCCCGTGGAGACGCAGATAGATTTGAACTTCTTCGCGAGCGGCCTCTTCCTGCCCCAGCCTGTGGTAGATCCGCGCCATGGCCATGTGGGGTTCGGAATACGCGGCATCGAGCCTCGCAGCTTCTCGAAACTCCTGCAGGGCAGCGTCAAGACGCTCGGTTTGTTCAAGAGTAATGCCCAATCGAAAGTGAGCCTGGGCAAAGTTCGGGTCGAGCAGGATCGCTTTGCGGAGGTTTGATTCCGCTTCGTCAAATCGGCCCAGAAACTGGAGGGTCACGGCAAGATTCAAATATGGCCAGGGAGACGGTTTCGCGGTATCGCCATCAAGATCAATCGCCTTCCGATAATTCTCTATCGCCAGGTCGTTCTTGTTCTCGTAGTAATAGCATAGGCCAAGGTTGTCGTAAGCCCGCGCCATGCGCGGATCAAGGTTGATCGCATGCAGAAAATCCCGAATGGCGGCGTCGTATTGGTGAGCATCGTAGTTGAGTCGGCCAAGCCAGTAAGGATACAACGCTGCCTTAGGATCTGCTGCAGAAAGCGACTGCAACACTGAGCGCGCCCAGTCCGATCTCGAAATGCGAATGTACGCCATGGCAAGTGAGAATTGAAGCTTCGGATCCAGCGGTTGAATCGCGTCGGACTTCTTCCATGCAATGGCGGCGTTTATGTAGTCCTGATTTCGAAAATAGACGGTGCCTACATAGGCCAGCAGACGCGCCGCTCGAGCCGAATGGGGATCGTGATCGATTTCAGCAAGCAAGAGCTTTTCTGCGGTAATGTAGTCATGAACTTCAACCGCGCGCTGCAGCTGATTCGCCGCATCGGGAGCGAGTTCGAGCGAGGCGATCAAGGAGGTCTGCGGTGCGGGCTCGTCGCTCTCCGATTGCGCTGGCAGAGGCGAGGTGAGAGAAACCAGCGCAGCCAACGCCAGCATCGGTGCGCAGAGTATTATGCTGTTCTCCTGCCTCATACAGAGTAGTGTAGTGGACGTAACCGGAGTGGGAATGCGCAAGCGTGGTAAGCGAAAAAGCCTGAACGCATTCATTCTTGTTTTGCGCGGCGCGGTGCGCGCGCTGCTGATCCCAGCCGTCCTTCTGTCCCTTGCTTTCGTTGCCGATGCTCAAGATTCCGACCGTTATAAACAGACGATTCTCTCCATCCAGCAACAGATCGAGGCTGGCAATCTCGATCAAGCTCGGACTATGATCGCCACGGCAGGTCGCAAATATACCCACGATGGCGGACTCGAGAACCTGCTCGGCGTAGTGGAGATTCGGCAGGGTCACGCCGCAGAGGCGAGAAAGGATTTTTCTGCGGCCATCGCCCACTGTCCTCGACTGGTTAGCTCCTATCTGAATCTGAGCCGCATTGATATGCAAGCTGCGGCAACGGACCAGGCCGCGCGCGCTGAGGCTCTACGGCTCAGCCTCAAGGTCCTGCAGTTTAATCCCGCCATCGACGAAGCAAACTATCAGGCAGCCACCATTCTGTTCTGGAACAAGGACTACCGGCCTTCGCTCGATCATCTGAAGAAGCTGAGCGCTGAGTCTAGTGCGAAGGTCGGTGCGCAAGCGCTCCTTTGCGCAGATCAGGCTGCACTCGGTCAGCGTGATGCCACCAGTGAGACAGTCGCTGCCCTGGCCGCGAACCCTGATTTAACCGAACAGGACGCTGATACTTGTCTACCCGCGCTGCGGATGGCGCACCGCGCCGATCTGATTGAGCCGCTTTTTGCCGCGGCCGCCAGCCACAAGGCGCTCTCGCCTGCCGGGCTGCGCGTTCTCGGCCTTGCCCAGGAAGCGGAAGGCAAACTGGCGGCCGCACGCGCCACACTGGAGAATGCCTTCGCGGCCGATAGCAAATCCGTTGTGATCCTCGAAGATCTGACGCGCATCGCAAAGGCCGCAAACGACAATGAGGGCGCGCTTGGCTACCTCGCTCACGCCCGCGATCTGGAGCCGGACAATCCCGCGCTGCCTTACGAATTCGGAGTCATCTGCGTGAAGATGGGGCTCCTGGCTGAAGCACGCAAAGCCATCGCCGAGGCACTGCGCATGGCGCCCGACAATCCTGATTACAACCTGGGAATGGGCATGGTGGTTTCCTTTTCTGAAGATCCTTCGCAGGCGCTTCCTTATTTGAAGCATTTTCATGAGCTGCGTCCGCAGGATCCGGAAGGGTTGCTGGCGCTGGGCGCGGCCAATTTTCGCGCGAAGGATTACGACACCGCCCTAGATTGGCTCCGGGAGGCCAGCGCCAACCGCAAGACGGCGCCTGATGCTTACTTCTACCTTGGCTGTATTGCCCGCCAGGAAGGCCGC
>JASHVU010000248.1 GCA_030044455.1 Acidobacteriaceae bacterium
CACATTTGAATTCTCTTATTACGGTATGTGTGCATGAAGTTATGCTTTGTTGCGCCGATGGATTTGGTGAGGGGCAGAGTGCGATGGCGGACCGCGTGGAACTGCTGGAAGCGGCGCTGGACAGCCGGCCGGACGGCATTGCGCTGCTTGACGAAGATTGCGCAGTGGTGTTCTGGAATCGGGCAGCGGAGGCGATCACTGGGCATGCCGGGGCGGAAGTGCTGGGGAAGGCGATTCCCGGTCCATTGGAATCGCTCATGCTGGATGCGGCACTGCAGGAAGAGCTTCCTCCCGGGCCGCAGCCGAGTCACGGCGCGCTGGTCCACGTCCGGCACAAGTTAGGACACATTTTTGATGTGATTGCGCGGCGGGTGATTTTGCGCGACGGGCTGGGCGGTCGAATCGGTAGCGCTTTGGTGTTCCATTCTGCGGCGAGCCTTGAAGCGCTGCCCCACGGCGAGATGGCTGAGGGCGAGCGGCTGGAAGAGAGCCAGGCCGATTTTGAGGAGCGATTGCAGGAAAAGTTTGAAGATTCGCAGACCGGCGGCGCTCCCTGCGGCGTGCTTTGGATCAACGTGGACCAGGCGCGTGGGATGCACAAAACTCATGGCGCAGCCGCGTGCCAGGCCATGCTGACCAAGGTGCGCCATGCGTTGGCGCAGGGGATGCGGCCGGCTGATGAGATCGGGCGATGGGGCGCGGATGAATTCTTGATTGTTTCGCACGAGCGCACTGTTGAAATGCTGACGGCACACGCACAGACACTTGCTGGTCTGGCGCGAACCGCGGACTTTCGCTGGTGGGGCGACCGGATTTCAATCACGGTGAGCATTGGCGCGGCCCATTGGGGCTGCGGAACCAGCGAGACGCTGGCGCAATTGCTTGAGCGAGCGCGTAGTGCGATGGAAACCAGCGCTTCCGCGGGCGGCAACCGGGTGACCGAGGCGCTGCCGGTCGAAGCGGAGCCAGCCGGCGTCGAAGGAAACGGCCAAGAGCGGGGAGACCGGCGGGGAGTTTCGGGAGGCGAGTGATGTTCGCCATCATAGGCATTCTGGTGGTGTTTGGCGCGGTGATCGGCGGCTTCCTGATGGAAAAGGGGCAGATTGCCGTCCTCGTCCAACCGGCCGAGCTACTGATTATTGCCGGCGCGGCGACTGGAACCCTGCTGGTGGCGAATCCGCTGCGCGTGCTGCAAGCGATTGTGAAGGGGCTGACCGGCGTTATCAAAGGATCGCCGTTTACCAAGGCGCGTTACCTGAGCACGCTGAAGATGATGTATCAGTTTCTGAACAAAGTACGAAAAGAAGGGCTGCTGGCAGTCGAGATGGATGTGGAGAAGCCGAAGGAGAGCGCGATCTTCAAGAACTTTCCTGACTTTCTGGCCGACCACCATGCCATGGAGTTTGTATGCGACACGCTGCGTACGGCGATCACTGGCGGCGTGGAGCCGTTCGACATGGACCAGATGATGGAACTGGATATGGAGGTACATCACCAGGGCGCGGTGCTGCCGGTAGATTCACTGACGACGATGGCAGACTCGCTGCCCGGCCTTGGCATTGTGGCAGCGGTGCTGGGCGTGGTCATCACGATGGGCGCGCTGGGCGGACCGCCGGAGGAGATCGGCAAGCACGTGGCGGCGGCGTTGGTCGGAACTTTCCTAGGCATCCTGCTGTGCTACGGCCTGGTGGGGCCGCTGGCGGCGAACATGCGCAAGAGCGCCGACGATCACAACGATTATCTGCATGTGCTGCGGGTGTTGCTGCTGGCCTTTTTGAAAGGGGCGGCACCGATGATTGCGATTGAGCTGGGGCGGCGTGCGATTCCGGCGCATGCCCGGCCGAGCTTCGACGAGATGGAAAAGGGCTGCAAGGGCCATGCGGCGGGAGCGCAGGCGGCAGCGGCATAGGTTCAGGAGCTTCATGCAATGGCGGCGGCAAAGACCCAACCGATCATCGTGATTAAGAAAAGCGGCGGCCACGGCGGCCATCATGGCGGTGCGTGGAAGGTGGCCTACGCTGATTTTGTAACTGCCATGATGGCGCTGTTCATCGTGCTGTGGTTGACGAGCCAGAGTGAGCAGGTGAAGAAGGCTGTGGCCGGGTATTTCAATGATCCCAGGGGTACGGCGAACCTGTTGGGGACAACCATGTCGGGCAACGGTGTTGCGGTGACGACGCACGACGAGGCCATGCAGAAGCTGAAGGAGAAACTGGAACAGGAGATCCAGGCGAAGAAGGAGCTGGAGAAGCTTTCAAAGCAGATTGAAATCACGATTACGCCGGAGGGGCTGAGGATCGAGCTGCTGGAAGGGAAAAACGGGACATTCTATGAGAGCGGCAGCGCCAAGCTGAGCGACAACGGGCAGGAGCTGCTGGCGCTGCTGGCCGGGGAGTTGAAGACGCTGCCCAACGATCTACTGATCGAGGGGCACACGGATGCAACGCAGTACTCGACGGATGCGAGCTACAGCAACTGGGAGCTTTCGGCCGATCGCGCCAACGCCGCGCGCAGGCTGATGCAGCAGGATGGCGTGCGCAGCGACCAGGTAACGCAGGTGCGCGGCTACGCCGACCAATTGCTGCGTGTGAAAGATAATCCCTATGATCCGTCGAACCGGAGAATTTCAATCCTGGTGAAGAACGCGGCGAATGGCGCGCCGCCCGAGATCAAGGATGCGACAACGGTGGGGTCGACGGGTGCGATGCCGAGCCGTCCCAACAGCGTGTCAGGCGGAACGGTCGCGCAGACCAAACCAGTGATTCAAGCGCCGTTTCCGCAAGCTGCCCAGAAGCCGTCGCCGGGTCAGCCGGCTGCGAATCAACAGCCTGCAAAGAGCGGATTCATGAGCAAGATTACCGCGTGGGTGCCCGGAAAGAAGAAGTAAGTCTGTGCCGCATATTCGCTTGAAAGGGCACCAAGTCGCGCCGGAATCTCACTGCTGTTGCTGTTGCATCTGCTGCATGTCGAGGAACGGCGCCGGCGGCGCGGGCGGCTGTTGCGCGCGCTCAACCAGGACGCTCCAGTCCTCGGGGATGGGGAGTTTGCGGTCGAGGGCCGGGGCGTGTTCGCTGGCGTCGACCTGGACGGCGACGAATAGCTCGCTGTCTGTCTTGCCGCGGAAGATGCCATGCGTGGGTGGAACGTCAGCGTAGTCGCGTCCCACAGCAGTCCGGATGTGACGGTGATGCGCTACGAGGTTGTTGGTGGGGTCAAAGCCGACCCAGCCCAGATGAGGGATGAGAGCTTCAACCCAGGCGTGGGTTGCATCGGGGGTTGAGCGGTCATGGTCTTCGCGGCTGCGATAAAGATAACCGGAAACATAGCGTGCGGGGATGCGCACGTGCCGGAGAAGCGCGAGCATGGTGTGCGTGAAGTCCTGGCAAACACCCTTGCCGCTGACAATGGCTTCGTCGATGGGCGAGTCGACGCGCGTATGGCGCGGTACGTATTCAAAGTAGTCGTAGAGGCGCTGGTTGAGCTCGTGCACCAGCATCAGCGGATCGTCGCGGCGCGTGACACCCATCTGTGAAGCCAACTGAGTGACGGCCGGAGTCTCGGCGACGAAGGTGCTGGGCAATAGCATCTCCCAGTAATCGCCTGAGGCAATGAGTGCGTCGAGCTCGTTCCATGCGTCCGGAGC
>JASHVU010000249.1 GCA_030044455.1 Acidobacteriaceae bacterium
GCTGAAAGACGAAGAAGGCCACGTGGACTGGCTCGAGGCACAGTTGCACCAGATTAAGGAAATTGGCTACGAGCGCTACCTGATCACGCAGACAGAGGAGTCCGCGTAGGGCGGACGGAAGCTTCGAGCTTCTACGGCATTTTTTGAGTTACTGTGTCCCTTCCGTTTCCTCCCAAGGTCGCCGCTCGCTGGTGGTCGCGGCGACTCAGCCGCTCGGTTCCGGGCTACAGCTACAAAGAAAATGCGTTAGCTATTGGCTGCTGGCAACTGGCCGATCGCTACTGACTCGCCAGCGGAACAATCCTCAACACAATTTCGCCCTCGTCTTTCGCGGCAGTCACTCCTGCCAAGTCTTCAACCAGATAGTGCGCGGCTTCGAGCGATTCCACCGGATGTGAAAACGTGGTGGCGATCACGATGCAGCCGGCAGCGCGGCCGGCGATTGCGCCTGAAGCGGAATCTTCGAAAACCACGCACTTTTCCGGCTTGAATCCCAGCAGCGCGGCACCGGCAAGGAACGGCTCGGGGTGGGGCTTGCCGCGGGTGACCTGGTTCGCTGTAACCAGGCGAGCGGGAACAGGAATGCCGCCATCGGCCAGTCGCGCCCGCGCCAGTTTTTCCGTGGCGCTGGTCACCACTGTCCAGCGATCGACCGGCAATGACCGCAGCAGCTCGCATACGCCGGGCAGCGCGCGCAGGCCTTCATTGTCGGCGATCTCGAGGTCCTCGAGGATCTTGAGCTCGGCTTCGCTGTCGAGGTCGGGCCGGAGCATCGCAACCGTCTCAATGGCGCGGCGGCCGTGCGCGGCCTTAAGAGCCTGCTCGATGTCGATGCCGCGCATCCTGCCCCACTTGGTCCAACTGCGCTCAACCGAACCCAGCGACGAGATGAGAATGCCGTCCATGTCGAACAAAATGCCCTGGCAGCGAACAAGAACAGGGAAAGATGAAGCGGATAAAGCCATGGTTTCATTCTAGTGGGCCGGCTTGTCTGCGATCTTCTGCTTGGACGCGGTCAGCGCAACCTCGGGCGGGTCGCCGAAGGTCACCGCACCAGCAACCGAGTTCTTGTGCGAGCCGAGCTGAACCTGATTCTCGCCCAGAGTGACTGCGCCCGATGTGATGGCCGCATCGCCGGTCCAGCGATCGAAGCGTGTCAGCGCCGCAGGCAGCACCGCGGCGCGGGATTTGCCTACCGCGAACTTTGTGCTGACTGTGCCGCGCGTCCATTCAAAGTGCAGAGTGCCCTTCGCCGAGGTCCCGAGGTCCTTCTCGGTGTACCCCGCGAGGTCGATGTTTCCGCTGGCATTGAAGGTCCCGCCGGTCCAGTGCTCGCCCAGCAACTGGCCAACCGCCGCAGCGCTCAGCTTCTCAACCTTCCCTTCAAACGAATAGCTTGGCTTGTCCTTGTCTGATGCTGCGCGCGTGAACGAACCCGAGGCTTCGAGCCGGCCCCCCAGCAAGCCTGCGGAGAGGGAAGATACCTGGGCTCCGTCGGGCACAATGCGAATCTGAACAGAAGGCAGGTTGAGCGAAACCGGGCCGAGAACGAGAGTGTCTGCGTTGAGGGTTCCGTCGAGTTCTGGCCAGGGCGGAGCTGATGAAGGATGTAGCCGGTCGATGAGCGACGAGAGCAGCGTGCCCTTCTGTTGCACGCCGAGAATGGCCGTCTGCAAATCGGCTGCATCCAGCGAGCCCAGCGCCATGGTGAAATGTGGCCGGCAGGTTTGGTCCGGAGCGCATTCGGTTTTGAGCTCGAGCGTTGCCGTGCCTTTCAACGGACCGTAGCTGAAACTGACCGGGTCCCAGAGAAGCTCCCCTCTCAAAAGATTCAGCGTGGCCTGCGCGATCTCGACATGGCTGGCGAGATAGTCGGCGCGCCAGTTGCCGTTGCGCAGAGTCACTGTGCCAGAAAGCGTGTCAGCGGTTGGCGGAACAGCAGCCTGCGTACTGGGCGCTTTTGCGGCCACGGTGTTTTCGGCCTTGGCCGCCGCCGCAGTCTGTTCCTCAGCCGGCGTGTCAACTGATGCCATCCGCACTTCCGGTTGAGCCACTTGCAGGACCAGCCACGGCCCTGCGGCAGTGAGATCCACTTGAAGCGGGTCGCCGGCGAGACCATCGAGCGCCGGAGCTTGAGCCAGGCCCGCGGCCCGGGTCAGTTCCCTTGCCCGCTGCAACGATACCTGGCCGCGCAGCTGGGCCGTGTAGCCGGCGATGGTGAAGCTCATGCCCACCGTCATGGGCGCAGTGCCGCCCAAGGGAACGGCTGTGGAACCGGCGAGGGCCAGCCGTTGATCGGGAGATTGGGGCAAAACCGGCTCAAGGGCAATTTTGGGGGCCTGAATCGGCTGCGCAAGCCCACCGCCGCTGAGCGTCAATCCCACGACCGTCAGAGTGCCGGAAAGCGGACCAGACAGCGCCTCAACCGGGCGCGCGTGCCTTGATCCCGAAGGTTTAGCGGACTTGACTGGCGCAGGAATGGTTGCGTCATACGCAATCTTCCCGCTCACCGTGCCGGCTGCCTGCAGATCCGGGGCAAGGCCACTGCGCACAGTCCGCAACAGACCCAGACCGGCGGCCACGGGCACATGGTCGAGTTCGGCAGTCAGCCGGGGGGCAAGCTCCACAGCCGACTGATCGCCGGTGATGTGAATGCTCCCATCGCCAAGCGGAGAATTGCAGGCCAGTTTCTCAAAGCTGCGGAGCGAGTAGTGGTAAACAAGATCGCAGTTGGCGTCGAAGTCGAGCGGCTCGGCTGGCGCGAACTCAGCGCGGTGCACACCCGAGGCCCGCAAGCGCGTGACAATATGGGCGGAGGCCGCCGTGCCCTCAAGATGCAGATTGCCGGTAAGGTCGCCGCGCCAGCCCGGGTCGGCGCCGAAGACGAGCCGCGAGAGCTGGCCCAACTGGGCATCGCGCCAGTCCAGATCGAGCCGCACCGGCATCTGCCGCAGCGTGGGCGCGTGCTGCATGCTGGCCTCGAGCCGCACGACCCCGGTGTCTTCCTGGTAGAGGCTCAAATCAGTGCGGGCAGGCTGACCGCGAAGACGGACGCGCCAGTCACCGGGGCTCTCCTGCCAGAGTTCGAATTCGGCATTGACCAGCGAGAAGGGCAATTTTTCCGCGCCCTCTTTGAAGTTGATGCGAGAATTCGTTGCCTCGAGGTAAGGCAACGGAACGGCACGACGCGAACCGGATGCGCCGGAAGTTGACCCGGCCCTGGCCACCGCCGTGCGGAAGAGCGGATCGAGGTTCCATTTGCCGGGGCCGTTGTGGACCACGTTGAGGCTGGCATCGTCAACGCTGATGGTGCCGATCTCAAGCCGGCCGCGCCACAACGAAAGCAGACGAATGGAGGCGCGCACTGTATTGGCATGGAGCACCGGTTCGGCCCCGTAAGCGGGGTCTTCGGCGACGCTCAGGTTGGTGATCTCGAAGCCCGGCCAGGGAAAAACGCGCAGCTCGACCGAAGAAAGCCGCACCGGGCGGCCCAGGGATTCGGAGATGAGCCGGATGATCTGGCTTTTGTAGCGGCCGATGCTGACCAGCGGCGGAACAACAAGCAGAAGAACCAGAAACGCGGCCAGAATCAAAACCGGCCAGAGCCCCTTGCGCCATCGTTGCCGGCCTTGCTGGTGGTCGTCCATCTGATTGATTTTAGCTGTTGGGGGCGAGGGTCAACAGCTGCAAGCTTTCAGCTATCAGCTATCCTCTATCCGCTCTGTTGGAGTTGAGGCCAGCAACAGCGGAAACGCAAGGCGGAAAGCGAAGCCGCACATCTGGCAGCAGCAAGACAAAGCTGAAGGCTGAATGCTGAGAGCTGAAAGGTTTCCCTCACCGAATCATGTGAAACGTTCGCGACCAACGCGTATCGCTGACGAAATGGGTCACCACGTGGAGCATCCACGAGAGGCGATCGCCAATGCCGGTCTTCTCGTACTCATCCTCTGGAGAAATGAACGACCAGTAATTGAACAGGGGCCGGCCTATGATGTTGGCTCTGGGCACAAATCCCCAGTAGCGCGAGTCAAGGCTGTTGTGACGGTTGTCGCCCATCATGAAAAACATTCCCGGAGGAACCACCAGGTCGCCGTTCTTCACATGATTGGGAAAGTCGAGTGACCAGGCCTCGGTGGCGCCGGTCGAAGGGTCGGGTGGCACAGTTGGAAATTCGTCGAGGAAGGGTGTGTAGTTGTCCTCGGTTGTTGGCTGCGCGAACGGCTGAGCCTGGGCCACGCCGTTGACGCTTACAATACCGTTATTCAGGTGGATATGGTCGCCGGGCACACCGATGAGGCGCTTGACCAGAAAGAAGTACTGCGGCTTGCCATCGGCGTCGAGCTGAGGCTCGGGAGAAGGCTTGATGAATACGATCACATCGTTGCGCTTCGGTTCACGGTAGTAAACCAGCGGCATCCATTTTGTGGGTGGAGAAACATTGATGCGATCGACCACCAGGTGGTCGCCCACCAGAAGAGTGTTTTCCATCGAACCCGAAGGGATGACATAGTTTTGGGCGAGAAATGTAAGGATGAACAGCCCCACAACCAGCACGCTGCAGATGCTGGCGACTGCCTCGAATGGCGTCTCTTCAACTTGATCTTTTTTTGCGGGAGCCGCATCTTTCTCAGCCTGAGGAGTCTTGGTCTGGTTTGCGGATGGCTCTTTGCCGGCCACGGTGTACTTTTTCGTCATCCTGTCGCTCTTATTAAAATTTTCAGTTTGAGCTCCGCGCATTCCGATCAGTGCACGATGCGGAAGATGCGATTCCAGCGGGCAAAGCCATAAAGACGCACGGCAAGATCCCGTCCGTGTCCGAGTCTATCATCTGATGCCTGCTGCGTAACCGGCTGCACGTCGGTGGTGGAAGGCCGGGTGAGGGAGAAGTAGATGACCAGCGGTCGCGCCACAACGGCCTGGCGAGGCACAAATCCCCAATAACGCGAGTCCTCGCTGTAGTTGCGGTTGTCGCCCAGCACGAAATACTTGCCCGGGGGAACGACCAACTCGCCATTGTGGGTGAGCGACTGCATCTGACGCCACCATTCTGGGTCAACGGCGGGATCGGTGTAGATGCGCGCCGGGAAGTTATCGCGGAAATCGTTGGGCGGAGCCGGCTCAAAAGTGGCGTAAGGCTCTTCCAGCATTGATCCATTCACGTAGACCTGGCCGTTTACGATGCGCAGGTGGTCGCCTGGCAGACCGACCACGCGCTTGACCAGCAGCGGAGGATTGGGGTGGTGGAAGACGACGATGTCGCCGCGCTCAACGGGCCGGTAAGGTAACATCCATGCACTCAGTCCGCCTGCGGGCGCGTAGACCTGCTTGTTGAAAAGCAGAAAATCGCCGACCAGCAGCGTGTGCTCCATGCTTTCACTGGGAATGAGAATGGGTTGGAGGACAAAGGTTAGCGCGAAGAGAGCCACAACGATCGTGCGCAGCAGCGAAGCCGCTGCCTCAGGCAGAGTGGGCAAATGCAACCGAAGCGTTTTGAATTTGCCCAGGTGAATCTCGGGCAGAGCCGCCGGCGCAAGGCCGGGCGCGGCTTCTGAAACCGGGATTGCTTTCGGAACTTGACCGGTGGCCGGGCTGCTCATTGCGCGGCGGGCTCCTTCTCAACCCGGTCAGGATCCGCGCCGCAGATGCCGGCTGCGGTTGCGTCGCCCCTGTCGGCATCGGCAGCCAGCGCGAGATGCTCCAGCGCGCGGCGCGCCGCGTCCTGTTCGGCAAGCTTTTTGGTTGATCCCAGGCCCCGTGCCAGAGGTTCCCCGGGGGTGATTGCCTGAGATTTTAGACTGACCTCAACCAGGAATCGTTTGCGATGCCCGGGGCCGGTCTCACGCTTGACTTGATAGACGGGAGTTCCGGCGCGCGCCGCCTGCAGGCGCTCCTGCAGGGCCGATTTGTAGTTGCCCAACGCCGCCCCCGAGCGCAGTTCGGCCGCCAGCCGTTCGGCGGCCTCGCCCATCACCCGACTGCGGGCAAAGGCCCTTACCGGGTCCAGACCTCCATCCAGAAACAGCGCACCCATCACTGCTTCCATGGTATTCGAAAGCACGGTGCTCTTGCGGCGCAGCCCACTGCGGTCTTCGCCCTTGCTCAGCCGCAAGTGCCTGCCCAGTTCCAACACCGCGGCCACGCCGGCCATGTGCTGCCTGCTCACCAGTTGCGCGCGAACCCGTGTCAGCTCGCCCTCGCGCCACTCCGGATGCGCATTAAAGAGGGCCTCGGCCACTACCAGGTTGAGCACCGCGTCACCCAGGAACTCCAGACGTTCGTTGTCGCCAGCCTCGATTGCATCCTGGGTGCGATTTTCCTGGGCGAGCTGGTTGGCTAGCGACCGGTGCGTAAGCGCCCGCAGCAGCCGTCGGGGGTTTAAAAACCTGTACCCCAGCGCCGCTTCGAGTTCATGAAGATCTGCCTCCACGTGCGCCTCAAATCACTAGTCGGGTTGTCCCATCCTTTCCGCAGCTTTTTCGCGGAAAGGGTGGGAAGCCACGACACTTAGCCCTCACTGCGGCTTCGGCGAGCCCGTCTGGGGAGTTGAGGAGCCGTTGGCCGTCTTGTCCTGGCCGGCAGGCATGTTGCCCGCGGCCGGAGGATTGTCGTCGTTCTCGTCCTGGCATTGAGAAGGGTGTCCCGGAGCCAGGTACGCGGCCTTGACTCCGCGCTCGGCAGCCAGGCGCGTATCCAGCCGCCCGTCGCGCACCGCCAGGGCCGCATTGTACTCGGCGACTGCTTGGTCCCGCTTGCACTCCAGATCGAGCACGCGGCCCAGATAGATGTGCGACCAGGCAAGCAGTCGCTGATCTTTGCTGGTGGCCAGCGTCTTGTTGAACTGATCGATGGCGTCGTTGACTGTTCTCTCCGCGTCGTCTTCCGATTCGTTTGGATGTACGGACATCAGATCGACGCGTGCCAGGATGAAGTGCGCCCGCGCTGCATCGGCCGCCGACTCGACCGTATCATCCTCGTGTGAGAGCGCCTTTTTCGCCATTTGGCTGGCAGAATTCACATCGCCGTTCGAAAGCCGGGCTTCGGCAAGATCGAGACCGGTGAGCTTATGTGGCGCACTGTGCTCGAGCACTTCCTGGTCGGCTTGCTGGTCGAAGATGGTGTTGTGCGCGCGATGTACCTGCTGATCGACGTCCATGCCGTAGACCATTTCGCCGATGGTATCTTTCAGGCTGGCCGGATCTCTCTCGAACTGGAGCATTTGCTCATAAAAGTATTGAGTCAGCACAAATCCCTGATTCATGTCGTGCTGCACGGTCGCGCGGCGAACCGCTTCGGCCTTGTCGAGCGTAACCTGGCGCTCATGCTCGTAGCGAGGCAGTTCAGAGCGATCAATGTTGCCTGGAATTTTGTAGATAGGCACTCCGGTGTCCATGGTGCGCGCCTCGATAGCCTTGATCAGGCACTCGATGGTGAGCGGCACAACATCCGACCGAAAGCGGAAATCGAGCGGGGCGTCGCGAATCTCCTTCAAAATCGGCTGCTCGCGATCGATGGCGTTGGAGCGCGCGTAGAGCAGCGGATCGATCACATAGTGGAGATAAGTGTGGCGAACGTCGCTCATGCGGACGCTGCCCTTTTCGGCCGACACAACCACCACGTAATCGACGCCGTAGATGCGGGCATTCACCATGCCCGGCGACAACATGGGTTCGACGACGACGATGAAGCGGCTGCCGGTGTAGGTGGAGGCCGGCATCTTGAGATAGAGGTTGGTGTTCACGATCATCTGCGAGAGCGCGTCGTGAATCTTGGCCGCCTCTTCGTCATAAGTCAGGCGCACGGTAAGCCAGATGCCGTGCAGATCGGTGGCCGCGGCAAAAGTGCGCAGCAGCGGCACAAACTCAGCCACCTGGGTCGCGTCGGGAGGCATTTCGGTGAGGTCGGCCGTGGTCTCGAGTGCGGGCGGAGGCGTCAAATAAAGAGCGAGCGAAATGTACTGCGAGATATCGCGCGTGGTACCGGTCATGCGGTGCTGAGCGATGAAGAGGCATACGGCATCGCGAGCCGCGCGGGCCTGCTCGCTTTTGGCCAGGGCCTGGTCAATATCGCCGCGCACGCGCTTGCGCACATCGGGGCTGTCAGCAAGGCCTTCGTCGTAGCCGCAGGCATTCAGCGCAGCAGCCACAGCGAAAACCTGTTCGGAAGTGGTGAGTGAGATGGTGGGCCCGGCCGGATCGATCAGGGTCGGCGTCCGCTCCTGTGCATAAGCCGTCGAAGGCGAGGAGGTTGACTCCGAGTTGGAAGTTGAGCTGGAGGAAGAGTTGCCGCCTGGCGCCTGCGCGCCGGCCGGCGCCGTGGCAAAACCGAAACCAACGCCGATCAACGCCGCAGTAAGGAGAGCGGATAGTCGAAATCGAGAAAACTTCATGAATCGAGCCCTGTCGTAAGTCTAGTTAGACGGAGGTACAGGGTCAAACGGGAGAAAAACAGCGGCCAGCTTTCAGCTAAAAGCTTTGTCTGGCCAGGAGCAAATGTCTGAAGGGCCGTTGTCGCACACGAAGTGGCACAGCGCCGCGGATATGCACGAAAAGACTGAAGACTGAAAGCTTTCTCTATCCTCGCACGCTTACGCCAGCAAACGACAGCACCGCCAATCCGCGGACGGGTTGGCCGAAGAAGCGGGCTGGCTCAAAGCGGCTGCCCACCAGCAGGTTCTCGACTTCGGAGCGGGTGGCCTGATCGTTGGGGCCCGACACGATGCGATAGTCGTACACCTCGCCGGCGTCGTTCACATAGGCCTCAACCACAACCGGCCCGGGAATGGTGTTGATGTCGTCGCTGCCATCGCCGCTCGATAGATAGAGCAGGTGCGGCGCCGTAGCCATGCCCAGCGGTTCGTCTTTGGTGGCCTGGGCCACTTCAGGCTGCGTAAACATGCCTACCAGCACAATGACAGTGCCCAGCAGCAGGACCGCGCTGGCAAAACCAGCCGAAGCCTGCAGCAGGAATGGTCCCACGGTATTCTTCCACGCCAGCGAAAGGCCTTCAAAGCGGCGGCGGCGGTTGCGAGCACGCTCGCGGCTGACGGCAACGCGAATCCGCAGCAGAAGATCGCGCGGCTCGGGCACCGGGCCCAGCATCGCCAGCGAAGCTTGCGTGCGGCGCAACGACTCACACTCTCGCCCGCAATCGCCACAGGCTTCAAGGTGCGCGACCAGCTCCTGCATCTCGCGCCCACCCAGCCTTCCGTCAAGATAATCATGGAATCCAGCCCGAATTGAATTGCACTCGTTCATCGCGCCTCCTCTGCAGCGGGCACGTCCAGAACCCTCATAGCCGCGGGGTGCTGACCATCTTGAAGATGCGAAAGGATCGCCTTTAAACAAGCACGCCCGCGCACGATCCGTGACTTGACCGTTCCCAGATTCACGCCCTGCATTTCGGCAACTTCTTCGTAAACAAACCCTTCAATATCGCGCAGGATCAGCGTGGTCCGGTACGGCTCTGGCACCTGTTCCAGCGCGCGTTCCACCCGCTCCCGCGTTTCAGCCTGGGCGGCAGCATCAAATGGTGACTCGCCGGGATCGATCAGCAAATCCTTCAGCCGCACGGCAGCTCCCGACTCGCTTTCGGAGATCTCCTGCTCAATCCCAATCTCGTTCTGCTTGTGGCGTGCCCACCAGCGACGCTGGTTCGAGGCTTCGCGCAGCGCAATTCTGTAAATCCACGTCCGCAAAGAGGACTCGCCGTGGAACCCGCCCACGCCCCGGAAGACCTTGATGAAGACTTCCTGGGTCAGGTCGGCCGCGTCGGCACGATCACGCACCGTGCGGGCGAGCAAAGAGTAGATCGGCTGATGGTAGCGCGCGATAAGCCACGCAAACGCCTCCTCTGAGCCGGCTCGCAGTTCTTCAATGAGAGCCGTCTCTTCGGTCTGAAGCGTCAGAGCGCTGGCAACATTGCCCATGGTGAGGTCCGCCTGCGAGTCTCAGTGTCTCCCACCTTACCGCAAATCGGCCGGGTCGCGCGTGTTTATTGTGTAACCCTTTTGAATTGCGGACGCCCCGGACGGCCAAGTTCGGCCATTCGGCAACGATGCTGATCCGGAGCGCGCGGTGGTTGGCTGCGCCTGTTTTCGCCGCCATGCCGCTCGCATGCTCTATCTTCTTAGACACCGGCACCCCCGAAAGTGTTCCCGGTCACGGGGCTAATTCGCACAATATTACCGAGGTTAGGGGTTCTTCAGACCTTAAGTACCGACAAGCCGGATCCCCGGCCAGGGTTCGCTTGGGCAGGTTCAGGTTTTCAGGCGGTGAACACGATCCGGCGGCCTTTTTCCACCCTGTTCCAAGCTGCTTCAACGTCTGCCAATGGAACCGCATCCGTCTCGATGGTCAGCTGGCCGGCGGCGGCCTGATCAAACAGTGTGGGAATTGCCGCAAAGATCGTCTTGAGCGAGGCAGAGCCAAAGCCGCTGCCCTTGAGCGTGAGATCGACGCTGCGCAGGACCTCCGCGGGCAGGTTGATGTTTCTGCCGGCCATGGAGCCAACTTGAATGAAGCGCGTCGCGTGGGTTGCGGTGGCCTTGAATCTCTTGGCAAGAGCTTCGAGAGTGAGTTCGGCCGGACGGCCCCACAAGTAGTCGATTACCACGTCGATGCCGCTGGCAGCCTCGTTTGCGAGGGCTTCGGCAATCGCCTCCTCCGGCTCGGAAAGGCCGATCATGGTGTCCACGTTGGCTTCGGCGAGGGCGGCAACGTTGCGGCCTGCTGCGATCACGCGTTTCGCACCCAGGATCCGGGCCGTCTGGATGGCAATCTGGCCTGCGACTCCTGTTGCGCCCAGAATCAGCACCGTCTCACCTGGCGCCAGGCCCGCGCGCACCTTCATCGAAACCCATGCCGACATGCCTGGATTGGCAATGGCCGCGGCACTAACGTCGTCGAGGCCGTCGGGCACGGGCACGCACCAGGCGAGCGGTGCAGCGGCCAGTTCAGCCATGGTGCCCCACGGCCGGCGCGCCCCGCCAAAGTAAACCCTGCGGCCGTCGGGTAACACGCCGACGGCATCCACACCAGGAACGGCAGGCAGCCCGCCGCCGCTCGAGTAATGCGCGCCACTGGCAATGGCTTTCACCACCTGGTGCAGCCCCGCCGCGCGCACCTTGATGAGCACCTCTCCCTCTTGCGCCTCAGGATTGGGGAAAGATTGATACTTAGGCGCCTCGCCCAGAACATTCACTACCGCTGCCAGCATTGGCCGATTTCCTCCATCGTTGATTTTGACCACATCGAATGTGCTTCAAGTTTAGATGTTGGCGCGAAGGATCTGAAAGCCGCGAAGCAATTCGCAGGATCGATCAACAGTAGACGCAGCCCACGCTCGCCGTGTAGTTTGGATTGGTCCACGGGAGAGGTCATGAAGCGGCGTGATTTTGTTCGCACTCTCGTTTCATTTCTTGTTGCCGGCAAGGCGGCTTTTTCGCAGCAACAGCGCGTCAGCGACCCCACGCTGCCCCCGCCAGCGCCGGTGCCATGGTTTACGGGGCTGAACTCGCGCACGCCCGTACCGGTCACCAAGATGGCCGACCAGGTTGCCACAACCGAGCTGAGTTTTTTTACCCCGCTCGAGATGCGCACGCTCACGCGCCTGAGCGATGTACTGATGCCGCCATTAAACGGCAAGCCCGGCGCGGTGAAAGCACAGACGCCCATGTTCCTTGATTTTCTGATCGGCAGCGCGCCTGAGCCGCGGCAGAAGATCTACTCCGGCGGCCTCGACTGGCTCGAAGAGAGTGCGCAGACCAAATATAAAATCTCGTTTGCACAGCTTGACGACGATCAAGCCGGCGAATTGCTCAAACCCTGGCTGCGCACGTGGATGAGCGACCATGCGCCTGCCGAGCCTCACGCGGATTTTATCAACACTGCGCATGACGACATTCGCAACGCTACCGTTAACTCGAAGGCATGGGACGAGGTGCCGTCGGTCGGGGCGGAGCCGGGCACCGAAGTGGATGTCTACTGGCTGCCCATCGAGCCGGATGTATACGGCGCGAACCCGGCTTATGCGCACACGCCGCCTCACGTGCTCGCGGCTCCCAAAGACGGGCAAGAGAT
>JASHVU010000250.1 GCA_030044455.1 Acidobacteriaceae bacterium
TTCCTGCACGAGCGCATTGGCTATGCCCAACAGGGCTCCCGCATCCATGGGCCGCAAAGCGAGCGCTTCCTGAAAGGCTTGAATGGCGGTTTGGGACTGCTTCTGCTTCTGAGCTGCGGCTCCACGCTCCATGGCCAGCGAGAAACTGGCGCTCGAGTATCCGTCGCGCACATCCTGCCTTTGGGGAGCGAGCGTACGCGCTTTTTCGAACAAGCTCAACGCCTCGGCAAACTGTTTCTGGTCGAGGCGGACGAAGCCGAGTCCGGCGATTGCGTTCACGTCGTTGGGCGACTGGCGCAGCACGCCGTTGAATTCGGCTGCCGCCGCCACAGTGTCTTTGTGTTTGAGCGCCTCAAAGCCGCGCTGTTCATCGGCACTGGCGACGTTCTTCTGCTGCTCGGCGCGCAGGGAGTCCGCGATGGGCTGCAGCTCCGGATCGGGATAGTGTTGCAGGTAAGCTTGCATCGGGTCCAGCACATCGGGGTTGTCCTTTTCCCACAGCAGCGCCTGCCGCCAGGGTGCGCGAGCCTGTTCTGCCTCGCCGGGCTCGGTGATCGACTCGAAGAGGCGAAGTCCTTCAAGGCGAGTCGATTGGTCGAGTGAAAGCGCAGAGGCAAGCCAAAGGCGGTACAACTGCTGGTTGGGGTTCTGTGCGCAAAGCGCGCGGAGCTGCGCGATCGCCTTGGTGCGGCCGCCGGTACTGGCCGCCTCAGTTTCGTAGAACGGCTCCGCCCACTTGCCCGGAGGCGGCTGCTGGTCGCCAAGAACTTCGCGATAGATCTTCATGGCGTCGTCTGGCTTATGTTGCATGGCCAGACGTCCGGCCTCATCCAGGCGGTTGCGCTCTTCGGGCGTGAAGACGTGCAGTTTGTCGACCGCAGCAATCTCCGGGTCATGAGGATTGATTTTGCGCAGGCGATCCAGGTAGGTGTGCTCCTCAGCGGTTTGGCCCGTTTCTTTGGCGTTGCGCGCCAGGCCGGCAAGGGCCTCGGTTTGATTGGGATTCACCAGCAGGACCTTGCGCCAGTTGTCGGCGGCCAGATCCATGCGGCCTCGCGCCTCCAGGGAGCGCGCTTTGGCCAGAAGAATATCGACTCCGCCTTGCGCCTGCGGACGTGCAGGCGGGAGGGCGAGTAAAGTCAGCGTCATCAAAAGTAGTTGAAAGCGAAAGAATCGATTCATAATATTCAGCCTCGGGTTGGACTAGCGCATCGCTAAACGGCGCTCTGCGACGCGCTCGGTTATTTGGTGAACCCAGGCAATAATCATGACCGCGAACAAGAGTGCGGCCAACGGAATGAGCCAGTAGTGTTCAAGCACGAGAACCACGGCGTATTGATAGTGATCGAGTTGGCCCGCATGGTAAGCCATTGCCCCGACCAGAAAAGAAGTGAAGTGTCCATTTTGCGAGATGGCGACACCGCCGTAAACCGGACCGAGTCGCTCTGAGGGAGCGAACAGTGCGCGCCATGCCTGGAGCGCATTTTGACCGCGCGGCACCAGGGCAACCACCAGGCGGTCTGAGTGCAGCGGGGATACGAAGCTTTCGACGATGGCATCGATTTCAGCGCCGTTGCCGAGCAGGCCGGCTAGCCGGACGCGATCGTAGCCGTTAAACGGCCACTCCGGATGCAGCAGCCAAGTGGATACTATGCTGGGAAGTGTGGATGCCGCGCCCTGATTCAGACGCATCTCCGGGCCGGAGAGATCGAGCGGCATATCATTGGCCCATTGCGTCAGCAATGGCTGCGAATCCGGCGCGCCGATGAGAACCAGGTCCTTATCGCGCACGCTGCCAAGGTCGTCCGGGCCGGCAACCGCAAGCGCATTGGCGAGGGCCCCGGTTTGCGCTCCAAAGAACCCCGTCATATCGAGCAGGGCTTCGTAGTCGGCGGGATTCGGAGAATCCGGCATGATCACGCCGGTGCGGCTCAGGTCGGGCCACTCTGTGAACGGATAACCCGCGTCGGCGAACAACTCCAGCCGCGGCACCACAACCGAATGCGGGATTCCGTGCAAATCGAGGGACGAATCGCGTTGGATTGCAAACGACGGCTGCACGCCGGCCGGCGGAAGATTGTGGGCAAAATAAAAATCGACGGTGAGTGTATTGATGTATGGCTCCAGACTGCCTGTCGGCAGCCGGAAGATGGCGGATCCCTGAGCCTGCGTCAGGGACGGCTTCAGATCGACGCTGTCGATGTCTTTTCCATTCAGCCGCACATGCAGCACTGCCTTCGACCCCTGCGGAACTCCGGCATATCCGTATTTGAGGAGCAATGGGACCGACTCCTCGGCGCGCAGGAAGAGATCAGGCGGCAAGCGGAAATAGAGGTTGATCGATCCGGTGCCTTGCAACTTCAAATGCTCGCCCGTTGTGTAGGTGCCGATGGCAGAAGGCTGGTCTGTCTGAAGCCATCGAGGAGCGCTGTACGCCGGTGCGGGCTGCTCGGCAACGTTGCCGACGCTGAGGCTGCCGGCATGTGGCATCCCGCTGCCGCGAGTCAGCGCGCGGGCGGCCGTAAGCAGATCTGCCGGTCGATCGCCGGTGACAATCAGCAGTTTGCCGTATGGGTCGTGGGGATTGTCGCGCATGGCGAGAAGTGGACCCGCTGCGGCCGGCAACGACAAGTCGTCGAGAAGGCTGGAGCCGCGCAAGGCGAAGACGACCGCATTGCCATTCGGCAGCTCGCCGACGCTGACCGGAAAGTGCACGCCGCGCACGTCGGAAAGCGCGCCGAACCACGATGCGGTGAGCGCCGCGGCATCCAGTGTGGTGTCGTCGGGTGGATCGCCGAAGACCACCGGCAGGCTCCAGGAGCCTAGGCCGGCGGGATCGAAGAACGGCAAAGGCAACAAGGAAAGATCGTTCCCAATCGGCAACTTGGTTCCGCTCAGTTCCACGGTGCTGGCCGGGTCAAGGGTGACTTGAGGTTCGTGTTTTACACCGCAGGCCGCGCAGCTTCCCTGCAACTGAAAAGTGAGTGTGTTGTCGCCGGTGAGCAGATCGGTAGGCAGAGCGAATTCTTTCGGTTGTAGAACTCCAGGCGCAAGCGCGATGGATCCTACTTCCGCGCCGTTCAGCATCAGTTGGAGGCGGGCTTCATTTGGGCGCAACCCCGGCGCGGTCAAGCGAAGGTTCAAGATCGCATCGGTCGTAACTTTTGTGACGGGCTCGCCAAAAAAGAAGTTCAGTGAAGCTCCATTGCCCTGGAGAGTGAGGGTTTTCGCCGCGCCCGCCATGCCCAGGTCGAACTGGTCGTGGAAGTTGGCGGTCTCGGTCACGCTTGCGGGTTGGATCGCGTGTGTTTGATCGTCAGCGTTCGTCCGGACCGGGCGGTGGTTGGATACCTGGGCCTGTGCTGGAAGGAGCAAGACGGTGAAGATCAAAATCCAGAGGGTAAGAGCTGCGGTTCTACGCTTTGGCCGGGCCGGCACCGGAGCCGGGCGGCGACCCGGACCAGGCGCGAAGATTCCGATCGTCAAAATCGCCACGCCGCGTATCGCCAGGCCGAAGATCATCAAAAGGCTGGTTAACGGTCGATCGTTGGGCCGCGGTCGTTCGAGCGCTCGCAATGTGCGCGACCGCGATGATATTTGATTGAACAAGGAGCGCTGCTTTCCCGGGGAGAAATCGGGGAAGAACAGATGTTGGCGCCGGCCGGCTGAATGGGCGACCAGCGCAGGAATCGTCGCGTACGATCTATGGTTGCCGATTTCGAGCAGAACCGACGCGCCGAGCAGGAGCTCTAACGGCTCTTCAACCCTCACAGTTGCGGCGCGATGTGAAAGCTCGGTGATGCCGCCGGTAACTTGCCGATGACCATCGAGTCTCAATGTGGCGGGCACACGCGGATGCAGAGGCACTCCCGAGCGCAACCGCCGCCGTTCCCACGCCACGGAGGCGGCAACACACAGGATCATGGTGCTGTAGAGAGTCCACGCGGCATTCATGACGATCGTGTCGCGGTGAGCGGGGTCGGCAATGTAACGATGTTCCGCCTGCACAAGTCCGGCCACGTTAAGCGCCAGCAGGAACAGGAATGGCAAGGCGATACGCAGGTCGAAGTACGAATGCCGGGTGGTCCCTCCCTTGCTCGTCACGTTGAATTTGCCCAGCCGGGGATTGATCAGCGCCAGCAGTGTCGGGAAGAGGATGTAGGGAGCTAATACGGCCTCGTAGACTTCATTCCAGAAGGAGTACCGGTATCGTCCCTGGATGCGTGAATTGGTCAGATTTGAAAGAACGAGGTGAGGCGCGGCGTAGGCCAGGATGGCCCAGGTGTAGCCATAGATATTCACCATCCCGAACAGGAGGTAGACCAGCGGGACAGTCAGGAAGATCAGGCGCGGCAGGGCAAACAGAAAATGAGTCGTGGCGTTGAAGTAGCAAAGCCGCTGCGAGAAAGTGAGGCCGCTGGCAAACAGGGGATTCTCGATGCGCAGGATCTGGGTCATGCCGCGCGCCCAGCGAATGCGCTGGCCGATGTGCGCGGCCAGGCTCTCGGTGGCCAGGCCCGCGGCCAAAGGAATATTGATATAGGCGGTGCCCCATCCGAGGCGCTGCATACGCAGAGCGGTGTGGGCGTCCTCGGTCACCGTCTCCACTGCGATTCCGCCGATCTCGTCGAGCGCGCTGCGCCGCAACACCGCGCATGATCCGCAAAAGAAGCTGGCGTTCCACAGATCGTTTCCATCCTGCACCAGGCGGTGAAACAATTCGCCCTCATTGGGGACTTTACGGAACTGCCCCAGGTTTCGCTCGAACGGGTCGGGAGAATAAAAATCGTGAGGGGTTTGCACGAGCCCGAGGCTGCGGTCGCGAAGAAACCATCCCAGCGTCATGCGCAGGAACGAGCGTGCGGGCACATGATCGGAGTCGAAGATCGCGACATATTCGCCGTCGACCTGTTGCAGCGCGTGATTGATGTTTCCGGCTTTGGCGTGGGTGTTGTTATTGCGCGCAATGTATTCGACTCCGGCTTGCGCGGCAAAGTCGCGGAATTCCGCACGCCGGCCATCATCAAGCAGAAGGACGCGCATTTTTTGCGATGGATAGTCCATCGCCACGGCGGCAAGAACCGTAGCCCGCACCACGTGGAGAGGCTCATTGTAAGTGGGAACCAGGACATCGACAGTCGGCCAATCCGCGGGATCGCCGTCGAGTTCGAGGGGGGGCGCCGCAACGGCCGCAGTGTCTGGAAATACCCTAAAATGAGCGTGGAGAAAGCGAAGAACTCGGCGGCAAGAAGCGCCAGCACGATCATTGTGTCCCATCGGTAAAGATGGCCCGCGCTGGTGATTCCATCCCAGGTTTGCATCACGCGCCAGTATCCATAGCGCAGCGTGCTGAAGACCGAAAACGTCATCAGCAGCATGGTGACCGAAAGGGATCGCGAGGCGGTGTTCAACAGGATCGCAATGGCGATCATCACCGCGCCCAAAATGGCCTGTTCTTTCCAGGTCAGCGGCACAATGAGCAGTGGGACCAGTGCAACCACTCCCACCACTGCCAGCAAGCCTCTTATGATCAAACCAAAAACTGAACTCCGCTCGGATCGCGGATCCAATTCCCTCATGCAGCCACCTCAAACCCAGCGGCAAAACGCAGGCAAAGATAAGTTCACCGCGTGCGCCAATCCATCTTTCTTTAAATTGCGGCTCGCCTGGCGCCGTGCTCGCAGGCGTTCGTTTCAGGCAACTCTCGATCGAGATCGCAGAGCCATGCAGGATGCTCTGGTTATTGCGTCGAACGCGCAGCAGGTCGAACGGGCATTAGATGGGCAATTGCTTTCCTTGCAGCCTTGAGATTTGGGTGCGTGTCTACACGATATGGTTGCTCTTGTCGCGCTCCGCGCCAAGGCGACTCTCAATGCAGCAGACGCCATATGCCGCAGGCCCAACATGTTGAAGCAGCAAAACATAGGAGTTTGCGTTCATGGAAACACCTGAGAAGTAAAACCGCATATCATTCATCGGCATCTAAATGAAAATTCTGGGTCTGTCGCAAAGGATGAGATGCTTTGAAAATTATTTCAGTTTTGCTGCTTGCTGCGCTCTTCGGAGTGGAGTGTCCCGCGCAAGATTGGCAGTCGCTCTGGAAGAGCTATACCGCCGGATTTATGGACAGCCAGGTGCGCGTGATCGACCACGACAGCGGCGACCGCACCACATCAGAAGGGCAAGCCTACGGGATGTTCTTTGCTCTCGTGGCCAACGATCGGTCGCGCTTCGATGGATTGCTTAGCTGGACAGAGCAGAACCTGGCCGAGCATGACCTGGCCAATCATCTGCCCGCCTGGCTGTGGGGCAAGGGCGCGAACAATCAATGGGGCGTGCTCGACAGCAACTCCGCCGCAGACGCGGATATCTGGATGGCGTACACGCTTCTGGAGGCGGGCAGGGCATGGCATGTGCGGCAATACACACAGCTGGGCCAGGCGATGGCGCAGCAGATCGCCAGGGAAGAGGTCGCGCAAGTGCCGGGACTCGGCCTCACCGTTTTGCCGGGCTCGAATGGCTTCCACACAGAAGATTCATACCGGCTCAACGCGAGCTACATGCCTCTGCAACTCATTCTCGGCCTTGCTTCCCTGGCGCCCGAAGGAGCGTGGCAACAAATCGCGGCGACGATTCCAGATCTGGTGCGCGATTCCTCGCCGCACGGGTTTGCATCCGATTGGATCGTATTCAAATCGGGCGCAGGGTACCAGCCGTCGGCAACGGGGAGCTACGATGCGATACGCGTCTATCTTTGGGCAGGGATGCTCGATGCGGCGACTCCGCAGCGCGCCGCCATTCTGAAGTCGTTGTCTGGGATGCAGGACTATCTGCGCTCCAATGCTGTTCCCCCGGCCAAGGCGCGGCCGGATGGAAGCATCGAGGATCCGAGAGGCCCGGTGGGATTCTCCGCGGCCCTGCTGCCTTATGCCGCGGCTTTGGGCGAGGATCGGATTCACGATCAGTTGATGTCGCAGGTTCGCTCCGACCTCAATTTGCAAACCGGGCTGCTTGGCAACCCCGCCAAATACTACGACCAGAACCTTGCGCTGTTCGCCCTCGGCTGGACGGAGCGGCGATTCTGGTTTGACTCTCAGGGCGCACTCAAGCTGAACTGGAAACAGAATTGATTGCGGGCGACGTCATTGTTGGACGCTTCTACGCGCCACAATGGCCATGGGTTTTCGTTCAGTGGTCGCAGAGTTATGGAACGGCTTGTTTGTCGAATCGTTCCCCCGTGGCTCTGCGCCCGCGGGGCCACCATGTCTCAGACCGCTTGCATCTGCCTGCCTCTTCGGCAGCAGATGGATCCCGGTGCGGTGCCCATGTTTGGCGACCACAAGCCTTTCACCTACCTTGCGGCCAACTCCAATATTGAGGAGCGCGTCAAACTCTCTCCGGATGGCGCATTCGTTGCCTATAGCTCGACTGAATCCAAAAGCAGCGAGATCCAGGTTGAGACTTTCCCCGAACACAGTGGCAAATGGCAGGTGTCCAGTGAAGGCGGTGACTGGCCCGTCTGGAGCCGCGACGGCCACGAACTGTATTTCCTTTCCACCGACAACAAAATGATGGCGGTTGCGGTGAAGACCCGAGGCAGAGACTTCGAGGCAGGCGTACCGCGGGCGCTGTTCCCGGTTCCCGGGCAGCAACAATTCAACATCGGCAAAGACGGCCGCTTCCTTGACCAGGTCCCTCAGACGACGACTCAAAACTTCTCCATCAACATCGTGGTCAACTGGCAGTCTGCGTTGAAGAAGTGACAGAAAACCGGAGCCTCTCATTGAACGTTCTCGGCGCCCCCAGGTTTTCGAACATGTTCAGCAGGACAGCCGCTGTTCCGCCTGGACCTATCACCAAATCGGAGTTGCCGAACTCGAGGGGCGTTCGCAGTTGGAAGAAGCAACGCATCATATGCGTTGGTGATGGTGGTGTGAACGGCAAATTGCGAATTCATTTTGCTGATCGGCGCCGCTGAGCGCGAAACCGCCAATCCCCTCATTCAGGACCAGTGAGTACGGTAATGTCCTGGTTGCCGGTTGTCCGCCTAAGATCAGACAAGCGGAGAAGCCACCAGCGCATCGATGGTGGGAGGAGGCGGGACAGGCGGTAGTTCCACGTCGACGTAGCGGCCTTCAGCGACATCGGAGAACACTCGATTAAGTGTGTCTTCGGTCCTGGTGGAGCTGACATGCAGCTTGCGCACCGCGCGCATTACCGTGGCGGAGAGCAGAAAGCGGTTGCCTATTTTGAGCCCAGCCGAATACACCAGTTTCGAGCGCATCTTTGCCCCAATTCTTTGTACCTGTACGTTAGCTGCTGAGCCGGGCTCGTCATGGTGTATTCCGCTGAACCAGTGCGGTGCATTTTGGGTTCTGCGCCGGAGACACAAGGAGGAGGAGGGCTGAAGAGCAATTCCTGCTGATCCCATTGCAGTGAGCATACGCTTCTTTGTGCACATCTCCTAATGGCTCCTCAAGGCCGGCCGCAACTTGTCTGAATTGAGGAGCCAGCCTCTGTTAAATCGCCTCAAATGAACCTGAAAAGCATACTCGTCAGTGGGACTTGCATCAAAAGGGTGGTACAATTAAAACTGGTCGTCGAATCCGACTTGGCGTTCTTGCCTGTTCTGCTTCCCGCTCAACTTGCAACCAATTCCACTTGAGTTCAGCGATACAATTCGCAACAGACGGAGAGCTATGGAACAAGGAACCGTAAAGTGGTTTAACGATGCAAAGGGATTCGGCTTCCTGAGCCGCGCCAACGGCGAAGACGTGTTCGTGCACTATTCGGCGATCCAGAGTGAAGGTTTTCGCTCGCTTCAAGAAGGTCAGGCGGTCCAGTTCGACGTAGTGAAGGGACCCAAAGGCTGGCAGGCCGAAAACGTCCGGGTTGCCTAGCTCAATCAATTGCTGGGGAGAGTTGATCGTTTACATCTTCCCGGTGCACACCGGCCAACCTGAGGAACCCGATAACTCGACGACGGCAGCGGTTTTGCTGCTCGTAGGATGCCGAGAATCCTGACAACTCCGGTACGCCCGAATTTCTCCGGGCCAATTCCTGCTCCCCAAACAGAGTCTATCTTCTGTCTGGCAACTCAAGACCTGATTCATCGGGCGTTGCAAGTGTTCGAAAGACGACAAACGGGTTCAACGGACTTTGCAGTGGGTCAGCCGGCCGCGATCGTGAATGACCGAGGCAAAACATACAACGCAGCACACACCTGAAACATGGACGAAAGGGAAATATGGCTGAAGATCAGCAACTCATGTGCAGCGATTGCGGGCAGGCATTCACGTTTACCGCTGAGGATCAGGATTTCTTCCGCGAACGTGGCTATTCGGCGCCTAAGCGCTGCAAGGCGTGCCGGCAGGCCAAGAAGAATGAACAATCGGGCGGAGGGGGCGGCTACCAGCGCGGCGAATCGCGGGGTACCTCGGTCATCTGTTCGGGATGCGGACAGCAGACCACAGTTCCATTCGAGCCCCGAGGCGACCGTCCAGTGTACTGCCAAAACTGCTTTCAGGCGCGGAAGGCCAGCGCCGGTGGCGGTGGCCGGCGAAGCTTTGGCGGGGGGCGGGGTCGTTAGGAGATCGCGTTTACGACTAAGAGAGAGCCGCCGCCTTCGATTTTAGAAAGGCGGCGGCTTTCCGATTCTGTCGGAGTGCATTCGCTTGTCTTGAATTTGCCGCAACGCCATTTTGTGAGTGCGTGATCCAGCGAGACTCGTCCAATCTTCGCTCGATCCGCTCGCCGAATGCTCAACGAATCAACTGTTCCAAGGAGTTCCCCCCAATGAAGAAACCAGTACCGCACGACAAGTATTTCCTCAGATCGCTGCATCAGGAAATTGACCTCTACGATCGCAAAATCGCCTATCTGGACAAGTATGAACAGTTCGATTCGCCAGCCGATCGCGAGGTCGCGGAGAACAAGTTGATCGCGAAACGGGCGTCGCTTGCCGAGACGGCAAGGCAACTGGTTGCCGACGGAGTAGAATTCACCCCCGCCGATCTCCCTCGCTCCTTCCGCGACTCGGCCGACACCAGCGTGGCTCATTGACCCCTGCTCATTCTCCGGTGGGTCCAGCCCTGGTCTTCGGCTTGATTGCGATTGGCCCGCCGATTCGAGTATTTTTCCCAAGAGTCAGGAAATGTGGGCGCCCCGACCGCGATGCGTCTTGGCTTTTGCGGCTAGAGTGGGATCGCTCTACAGCAAAAGGAGAAGTGCTTTCGACTTCAGATTCCTGCCCTGCTCTCTCCCCTTTAACCTCCAAACGCGTCCGTACTTTCTCAGTTGCGACCATTGAGCAGCCTTACGCGTATTTCTCACAGGTGTGCGCATATCGCGAATCCGGTGCTTCGAAAGATTTCTGCGGGCCTGGAGGCCCGCAGGGACAACCGGGCTACCACCCCAACGAATACAAATCATTCGTTGGGGGCCCCGGGGAGCCCGGCGCTACGAGTTTTCGTGGCTGGTGAGAAATGCGGGCTTGAGCCGCGCAGGCATTCAGGATTCACGTTGCGAATAGTGATTTGT
>JASHVU010000251.1 GCA_030044455.1 Acidobacteriaceae bacterium
AGCGTAAGCGATTGCGTGTTACTGAGATGCAGGCTGAGGGCCGCGAAATGGTCCGCTCCGATCATTACCAGATGAACGGCCAGATAAGCGATCATCAGTCTGGGGAAGCTTTTCTTTCTGGTGTAGAAGAGGACATTCAATGCGATCAGCGCGAACAGAAAAATCGTGTTCGTCGCAGCTTCAAACAGGATGAGCGCAGCCAATCCCTGATGGGTGCTCATGGCCTGCTGGTATTTCGATTTGTAGAGGACATTAAGGTCGACGAAAATCGAGTAGATCGAAAAGAACGGCGCGAGGGCAAGGTTAATCGCCACCAGGATGAGCCAACCGCCGATACCTGTAAGGCTGTCATCGACCCGGTAAGCGGCTTCGCTCGCGGCCTGCACCTCGGCGGGCGATGGCAGCGGCTGCGAAGGCGGATTGGCCGCGGACTCCGGCGCCGGCGCAGGCTGCCCAACCGGCGCGCCGCAGCGGGCGCATTGCGAAGCGCCTTCAGACAATTCGTTTGCGCAAACGGTACAGAGACTGGCCATGCTTGATTCCGGAGGTTCGCTGAATCATCCCTGAAAGGCTGCGGCTTGTCAAACTATCGTCGATACAACCTAGGTTTCTGACCGCTTGTTTATGTACCAACGTGGCTGCCCCATCCTTGCGGCGTAGTTGTCTTTGCCGCAAGGGTGGGAAGCACAAAATCAAGCGGTCAGGGTTCTAGTTGCCCGAAAGCCTCACGCTTCTTCCCGTCCGCGCCGATTCGCGCGCGGCGTCCAGAATCTGCATCACGACGATATTGGTGTCGAGCGAGCTCGGGTCGCCCTGGTCTTGAATGCTGCCGTGCAGCACGGCGGCCAGGTAACTGAGTGAGTCGCGTTCGTTCCCGTTGAGCGAAGGTGCAGTGATGGTGCTTTCGTCGCGCTCGTTCTGGAGGCGCAGGCGCAGCTTGTCGGCGCCGACCGTAATCGCATAGCCCGTGGATCCGTAAACTTCCATGTCTTTGCGGCCGAAGGGCCAGTTCCACGAAGCCTGGATCACGGCCTGCGTGTGCGGATACTTGAGCACGATGGTCGCGTCGTCGTCTACGCGCGAATACTCATATGGCTTGTCCTGATTAGTCACAGCAGTCACCGTGAGCGGTGCTTGGCCGTGCATCAGCCAGGTCATCAGGTCGGCGCCGTAGCAGCCAAAGTCGTAGAGCGCGCCAGCGCCGTTCTGAGCGGGATCGGTCAGAAAATTCAGAAACTCGGGCGGTACGCCGATCTCCTTCGGTCCCTGGTGGCCGTCGTTGATCAAGACGCGGCGCAGGTCGCCGAGCTGGCCGCGGCTGAGCTCGTCGTATGCGGCGCGGTTGCTCGCGTACCAGGTCGTCTCGTAGTTCACCAGCACGTGGACGTGGTGATAGTTTGCGATCTCGCGGATGGCGAGTGCGTCCTGGTAAGAGATGGTGAGCGGCTTCTCCACCATCGAAGAGACGCCGTACTGCGCGGCGATGCCGATGGCGTTGCGGTGCTCACTGATTGACGTATAGACCAGCACCGCGTCGGGCCTCACGCGTTCGATCATGTTGGCTTCGCTCTTGTAGAAGAGCTTTTCGTCAAGGTGGTATTTCTGCTGGTATTTGGCGATCAGCGACGAGTCGGCGTCGGCGATGCCCACCAGCTCAACGTCGCGGTGCGAGGACAGCGCTCCCAGGAAGCCCTCGACGTGGCCGTGTTCCAGGCCGACGATGGCAACGCGAAGCAGGTGCGGCTGATCCTGCGCGGCCAGGGCGCAGGTTGAGGCAAGAAAGGTGGCTGCGATCAAAAGGAGATACGAAAGACGCGATCGGAAGATAACCATTGGCATTCCTTGATTTCGACTGCGTTCCTGATTCTATTCGGAGCACCGCTCCCTGGTCGCGGAGGCCGAGGGGTTTTCGTCCTGGGGACGTGAAAATCGCGCACCCTGGATCGTACCTGGGCATCGAAACGAGTGAGAGGTAGACGCTCATCAAAGTACGATGCGGCGCCGATAAGCAGATTGATGTTCGCATTCATTCAACGCCGGCAAAGTAATCTGCTGTTCTCGCGGTTCCGTCAATCCAATGTGGTGACCGCTGAGAATCGCTTTCGTTGCCCATGCTGCGGATACAAGACGCTGCAAGTCCCCGCCGCGCTTGGCCTTTGCCCGGTTTGCTGGTGGGAGGACGACGGGCAGGATGATGAAGATGCTGAAGAGGTTCGGCTCACGGTGAATGGGCAACTGAGCCTGCGCGAGGCGCGCAGCCACTTTGCCGAGTGCGGAGCGTCCCATCCCCGCTTTCTTCCCTACGTGCGCAAGCCACAGTTAACTGAACGGTAAATGCCTCCGATTCCAGGTCCCACCGCCGGGGCCTGGCGTTGGTGCGAAGGTGTCTCTTGCGATCCCGCGCCGCCCTTTTGCACCTCTCCGCGGTTTGACCCGGTCGGCAATCCCACTTACCATCAAATGAGAGGTTTCCGCGGCCACAATGTGCTTGATCCGGCTCGAATGGCGGCACGCGGCGGCGGTTGAAATTGAACCTGAAAAGGGAGTGGCCGCCACATGCGGCCGGCCCGTGTCAGAATCCCGCCCCCTCTGGAACTCAATGGCGCCATCCGCGCCTGGAAGGCTAATACCTTGAGCAACACCGGCACCCTCGATAGCACCCCCAAACTCGAAAACACACCCCCGACAGATTCGCCCGAGACGGCACACGACCATCATCACGAAGGCCACAATCACGACCACGAGCACTCCCATGGCCCTGTCCTGAATCCCGATTGCACCCGCGAGCTGGTAATCGATGTATCAGCCGAGGAAGTCGCCAAGGCCTTTTCGCGCGTGACTGCGAACTACCGCCGGCAAGCGCGGATTCCCGGCTTCCGCGCCGGCAAAGTGCCCGAGTCAATCATCCGCCGCAAATTTGCCGCCGAAATCCGCAAGGAAGTTATCGACAGCATGCTGCCCGAGCGGTTTAACCGCGGCATTGCCGAAATGAATGTGCGCCCGGTGGGCCAGCCACAGGTGGCGGAACTGACCCTGGAAGATGGCTCGCCTCTGCATGCGAAAGCGGTCTTTGAGGTATTGCCCGAGTTCTCGATCGAAGGTTACCAGGAAGTAAAGGTCGAGAGGCCTTCGGTTGAGGTGACCGAGGATGAGTTCGAGCACGAACTTGAGATGCTGCGCGACTCGCGGGCAACCATTGAGCCGGTGGAAGAGGATCGGCCGCTGGTGGATGGGGACTGGGCCGAGATCAGCTACAAGGGCCAGCTTGAAGGCGAGGCCGAGGCAGCTCCCCTGCTGGGCGAAAACTCGCTGGTTGAGATCGGCGGAAAAGAAACGGTGGCGGCGTTTTCTGACGCGCTGCGCGGGTCAAGAGCGGGCCAGGAACTGAAGGCCGAAGTGGTGTATCCTCCTGATTACTCTGAAGGTCGGCTGGCTGGCAAAACTGTAGCCTACGAAGTACAGGTCAAGGCTATCAAGAAACGGACCCTGCCCGATCTTGACGACGATTTGGCCAAAGAACTTGGCTCCTACGAGAGCTATGAAGACCTCAAAAACCGGGTGCGCGAGTACTTGGCCAACCGCAAGCGCCGCAGCGTGGAAAACGAGACCAAGGACCGGCTTTATGCCGCTCTGAATGAGCGGTTCCAGTTCCCGGTGCCCGAGTCGCTCGTTCAGGAACAAATAGATACGAGACTGGAGCGGGGTTTGCGGGCGCTCGCCAACCAGGGCATGTCGCCGGACCAGATGCGCAAATTGGACTTTGAACGCCTGCGCGCAGCCCAGCGTTCGAGCGCCTTAGCCGAGACAAAAACGTCGATTCTGCTGGGAAGAATCGCTGTTACCGAGAAAGTAACGGTAACCGACGAGGAAGTGGACCACGAATTGCAGTTAGTTTCCTATCAGTCGCGTGAACCGCTTGAGACCCTGAAGGCTCGTTTGACGCAGGACGGCGGGCTAGCTAGAATCCGGGAGCAATTGTTAAAGGAAAAAACGGCAACGCTGCTGTATGATCGTCTGCCGACTTAGGTTCGTTCAGGGGCTCGGGTTCTAAGGATCGAGACTTGGTGAAAACGGCCGGCAAAGGGCACGAACAAAGCTGAAAGCTGAGGGCTGGAAGCTAGGAGTTGGCAATTCATGGCATTGGTTCCCATGGTGGTTGAGCAGACGAGCCGGGGCGAGCGCGCCTACGACATCTACAGCCGTCTGCTGCGCGACAACATTATCTTTCTGGGTACTCCTATCGACGATCAGATTGCCAACCTGATTGTGGCGCAAATGCTGTTCCTGCAGGGAGAAGACCCGGAAAAGGACATTTCGCTGTACATCAACTCGCCGGGCGGTTCCATCACGGCGGGCCTGGCGATTTACGATACAATGCAGTTCATCAAGAACAACGTTGTTACGTACTGCATTGGCCAGGCTGCAAGCATGGGCGCATTTCTTCTGTTGGCTGGGACCAAAGGAAAGCGGTTTGCGTTGCCCAATTCGCGAATCCTGATTCATCAGCCTTCGATGGGCGGGCTGAGCGGTCAGGCGACGGACATCGACATTCATGCACGCGAGATTCTGCGCATCCGCGAAATTACGAACACGCTGATTGCCAAGCATACGGGCCAGCCGCTGGAACAGATTGAGCGCGACGTCGAGCGCGACTTCATCATGAACTCAGAGCAGGCCAAAGATTACGGGATCGTGGACGAAATCATCGACCGGCCGCGGACGTAAATTGCGGGCCGAGGCGGCGGAAGTTGCATAATAAAGCGCAAGCGGGGAATGATCAGGGCTCGAGCAAGACCGGAAGGACGATCGGGGGTATTTGAAACATGAAAACGCGTACGGGACCTGAAGAAGCGCTGCGGTGCTCGTTCTGCCACAAGTCGCAGGATGCCGTCGCCAAGCTGATCTCGTCGCCCAGTGACTATCCCCGGGCCTATATATGCGACGAGTGCGTGGCTGTCTGCAATTCGATTCTCGAGGACGACCGGGGCGAGGCCACCCCGGCCACGGTTGCCGGCCACCTGCCCAAGCCGCAGGAAGTGAAGAGTTTTCTCGACGACTTTGTCATCGGCCAGGACCAGACCAAGAAGAAGCTGGCGGTGGCTGTCTACAACCACTACAAGCGCGTGCAGATGAACCGCTTGCGCAACAACGACGTCGAGTTGTCGAAGTCGAATATCCTGCTGATCGGCCCCACCGGCTCAGGTAAAACTCTCCTTGCGCACACCCTGGCCAAGATGCTCGACGTGCCCTTCGCCATTGTGGATGCCACCACGCTTACTGAGGCCGGCTACGTGGGCGAAGACGTTGAGAACATCATCCTCAAGCTGCTGCAGGCCGCCGATGGCGACGTAAACCGCGCGCAGCAGGGCATCATCTACATCGACGAGATTGACAAGATCGGCCGCAAGGACGAGAACCCCTCCATCACCCGCGACGTGAGCGGTGAAGGAGTCCAGCAAGCGCTGCTCAAGATTCTCGAAGGCACAGTCGCCAATGTGCCACCGCAGGGCGGGCGCAAGCATCCGCACCAGGAGTTCACCGCGGTCGACACCACCAACATTCTCTTCATCTGCGGTGGGGCCTTTGTGGGTCTCGAGCGCGTGGTTGGCCGGCGCGTCGGGAAAAAAGCGCTGGGCTTCAAGGCGGTGGATGCCGAGGCCGATGCAGCCACAACCCGCAGCCATCGCGATACCGAGTTGCTGCGCTTGACCGAGCCGCAGGACCTGATCAAGTACGGGCTGATCCCTGAATTTGTGGGCCGCCTGCCGGTCATGGGCATTCTCGACGAGCTGGATGAAGTAGCGCTGATCGAGATTCTGACCAAGCCGCGCAACGCAATTCTGAAACAATACCAGCGGCTCTTTGAATATGAGAATGTGCGCCTGCACTTTACGCAGGAGGCGGTGGTCGCCGTTGCCCGCGAAGCGCTGGCCCGCAAAGTGGGTGCGCGCGGATTGCGCATGATTCTCGAAGAGCTGATGCTCGACCTGATGTACCACCTGCCCAGCAACAAGCGGGCGCGCGACGTTGAGATCACCCGCGAGATGGTGGAACGCAGAGACCTGTCGCTGTGCCTGCTTGAGAAGGCCGGATAGCACGAACCGCAGCCAACCCCCTCGATCAAGCACGAAAAAGGGTGCCCCATGTCTCGCTTCCGAGACATGGGAGCGCACGAACTCGAGCGCCCGTCACACCGAATTCCGCTTTTGCAATTTACTGATGCATACGGCGCCGCATATGCTTAGGACCATGCGTGCGCTCTGCCTGCTCATTTCTCTCGCTCTTCCGAGTGCAATAGTCCTTGGTCAAAGCGCGATGTCGGCGCCGGCGTTCGATGTTGCCTCAGTAAAACCGAGCCAGCACATCGTCGGACCCGACTACAACAATCAATTGACGTACTCGCCAGACGGGCTCACCGCCCGAAACGTCACGCTCAAGCGTCTCATTGCCGAGGCGTATGGCCTGCAGTTGAATCAGGTGTCAGGGCCGAGCTGGATCGACCAGAACGAATACGACATCGACGCCAGAGCAGGCGGGGTGGGCACCAGAGGACTAATGGCCCCGCTGCTGCGAACTCTTCTTGCCGAACGGTTCGATCTGGTGGAGCACAACGAAGTGCGGGAGACGCGCATGTACCAGCTGGTTGTGGGCAAGTCTGGCCCCAAAATTCACCCGCTGAAAGACGGTGAAACGCCTGCGGCGCAGCCCGGATTCCATTTTCACGGCGACATGCGCCAGTTTGCCGATCTGCTGGCGCTCCAGTTCTCGATCCCGGCGCCAACGAGCTCAAGCGAGCCCGTTCGGGCTGGCGGACCCCAGATTCCGGTGGTGGACAAAACCGGGCTTGCAGGTGTCTTTGATTTCAGCGTGGACGGGCCTCCCGAGTTGGGCACGGATATGTTCACCCGCTGGCAAAGAACACTTCGAGATCAACTGGG
>JASHVU010000252.1 GCA_030044455.1 Acidobacteriaceae bacterium
AATCATCGGGGAAGTCACGAGCCTGTATGAAGTGGATGCCGTTTATTGCAACGGATGGCCGCCGCTGGGTTCATTGCCTGAGTGTTATTGCGCGATCTGCCGCAAGCTGCCGCCGCCCCGAACGCCCGCCTACTGGGACAAGTTCAATGAACGCGTGGTTGATTTGTGGCGATCCTACGACAGCCTGATTCAGAAGACGAGCAAAGAGAAGTTTTTCTTTCCGAACATGGGCGGCGGCGTGCGCGCGGCCATGAATCTTGATGAAGTGGGGAAGATTGCGCAGTGGTTTCAGGGCGACAACCAGGGGCGCGGCGGCGAAGACACGCCGATTTGGGGTTGCGCGCTGCAGGGCCGCGTGTGCCAGGCAATTATGGATGGCAAGATGGCGGCGAATGTCACAGGCGCATGGTCAACAGGGCCCATCCGGTGGAGAAACGTTGGCAAATCGCCGGTGGAAGCAGAGATGTGGTTCAGCGAGACGAGTGCGAGTGGGATGGTTCCGTACTATCACCTGGTGGGCGGCGAAACAGGCATGGGCGTAGATCGCCGAGAACTCGATGTGCCGCGCGAATACTTTGGGTGGACCGCGAAAAATGCATCGCATTTTGCCAACAAGAGCACGATAGCCCGCATCGGCGTGGTGATGGGGCAGCGCACGCATCTGTTCCACAAAACGCAACCGAATGTAAACATGCAACAGCACTTGAACGGCATGTATTACGCGCTGCTCGAAGGGCGGTTCCTGTTCGACTTTGTTCACGAAGAACGGATGGATGCTGCGCGGTTGAGCAAATACTCCGCGCTGATTTTGCCCAACGTAGCGCTCTTAAGCGATGCGCAATGCGCGCAGTTGAGAGCATTTGTCGATCGAGGCGGTTCTTTGCTGGCTACGTTTGAGACAAGCCTTTATGACGAGTACAACCGTCCGCGCAGCAACTTTGGGCTTGGCGATGTATTTGGAATTGAAAAGACGGGTGAAATTATCGGCACCAATGGCAATGCGTATTATGCGCGCATCGAACGGGAACACGAAATTGTGCGGGATTTCAAGAACACCGGCTGGCTGCCCGGCGCAGAGTATCGCGTGTCGTTAGCCTCGGTTGAGAATCCGGTGCTGACGGTGGTTCCGGGATTTACTGCCTATCCACCGGAATTGGCGTACCCGCCCACGCTGAATACCAACGTGCCCGCTGCGGTGCTGCGTGAGAAAGGTCAAAGCCGCCTGGCCTATATTGCGGGCGACGTCGAGCGAAGCTTGTGGGTTTCCGGTGACATCGATCTGAGCCGATTGCTGAGGAACACAATCAACTGGATTACGCGCGACGTGCAGCCGGTAAAGATTGAGGGCCAGGGATTGATTGAAGTTTTTGCTTACGAAACCGAGCCCGGATTTGCCCTGCACGTTTTGAACTATACGAATCCGAATGCGCATCGAGGGCTGATGCGCGACTTCTTTCCGATCGGCGAGCAAAAAGTCAGTTTCGCATTACCGGAAGGGAGAACGGTCAACAGGGTGCAAATGCTTCGCAGCGGGCAGGATGTGCCGTTCGAGCGCCCGGGTAAACGAGTTGAATTCAGAATCCCGAGCATAGGAGCATACGAAGTGGCCGCAGTTTACGCGTAGCTGAGCGGAGCCGGAGTTGCGTGCGGTTAGGGCCGCAAATTGACTCGATCATCAAGCGAATGAGATTGTTGAGTGGTGCGGCGAGTCTCGATGACGCGGAAGCGAATCTAATCGGTTGCAGGAGAGGAAGAACCCACGAATGACGATTCTTATCCCCACGCCGCTGCGCCCTATTGCCGGAGGCAGCAAGTCGCTAGAGGTGAGCGCTTCAACGGTGGCCGGCGCGCTCGATGAACTGACGAGGACGTATCCCGATTTAAAGAAGCACTTGTTTAACGAACAAGGGAAGGTACGCGCCTTTGTGAATCTCTATTTGAACGATGAAGACGTGCGATATCTTCCTCAGAAAGAGGAATCTCCCGTGACCGCGACCGATACGTTGTCGATCATTCCGTCGATTGCGGGCGGCTGGCAGGACGGAGTACTGCGGCACACAACGGGAATTTGAAGTCGAAGCATGAATACCGAACTATGACCACAATTGCCGATCCCGCGTCTCTACCTGACCTAACCACGGATGAACTTGCGCGCTACTCGCGCCACCTGATTCTGCCTGAAGTAGGCGAAGAAGGGCAGCGCAAGTTGAAGGCCGCGAAAGTACTGTGCGTGGGTACCGGCGGGCTTGGTTCGCCGCTTGCGTTTTACCTTGCAGCGGCTGGAGTGGGCACTCTGGGATTGGTGGACTTCGATGTGGTGGATGCGAGCAACCTGCAGCGGCAGATTATTCACTCGACAGCTGACATCGGGCGCAAGAAGCTCGACTCGGCCGCGGAGAAGTTGAGCGCTCTTAATCCCGCGATGAACGTGGTGAAGCACGAGACAATGCTTTCGAGCGCCAACGCCCTGGATATTCTGAAAGACTACGATATTGTCGCCGACGGCACTGACAACTTTCCCACCCGCTACCTCGTGAATGACGCCTGCGTGCTGCTCGGTAGGCCGAATGTGTACGGTTCGATTTTTCGGTTTGAAGGTCAGGCTAGCGTGTTCGCTACCGAGCAGGGGCCGTGCTATCGCTGCCTTTATCCGGAACCGCCGCCGCCGGGACTGGTGCCGAGTTGCGCGGAAGGCGGGGTCCTGGGAATTCTGCCGGGATTGGTGGGAGTAATTCAGGCAACAGAGGTCATCAAGCTGATTCTGGGCGCGGGGGAACCATTGATCGGCAGGCTGTTGCTGGTGGATTCACTGGCCATGCGCTTCAGAGAACTCAAGCTGCGCAAGAATCCTGAGTGCCCGGTATGCGGGCCCAATCCCACGGTAAACAGGCTCATTGACTACGATCAGTTTTGCGGGATTGCGCCCGCTGCGAAAGAGGAAACCAAGGTGAAAAACGGAGTCGCACAGGTTACGCCGGTTGAGTTGAAGCGCCGCATCGATGCCGGCGAGGATGTATTCGTCCTCGATGTGCGCGAGCCATTCGAGTACCAGATCGCTAATATCGGCGGCAAGTTGATTCCACAAAACGACGTGCCGCAGCGGCTCGCAGAGATCGATCGCGAACGCGAGATTGTGGTGCATTGCAAATCGGGCGGGCGCAGCCAGCGCATCGCCGAGTTCCTGGTGCAGAATGGATACCCCAAGGTGGCCAACCTGGCGGGGGGCATTCTGGCGTGGTCCGATCAGATTGATCCGAAGGTGCCGAAGTACTGAGGCGATCCTAAAGATGTCCGCCTGAAATGCATACAGCTTAGTCGGCCACAGCTGTCTTTCGTGGGGCAAAGATCGCGTAAGCCACCAATGCGAACAGCCCAGCCAAATCGAGCCACGCAAACCAGTCTCCCCATTTTTGATAGAGCGTTGGGTCGTAGCGCACCGGCACTCGGGTGAGCATGGTGACGAGAGCGCCGTCGGAACGAGTAGGCGTTTCAGCGAGAATGCGGCCGCGATCGTCACTGGCAGTGAGGAAGCCGTTTTTGGCGTCGCGCACGATGGAGAATCCGTCTTCAACGCCGCGCATCAGGGACAGGTGTCCATGCCAGTCGGCGTCGACATCGACACCTTGATCCCAGGCAGGCACAAGCACCAGCCCCACCTGCTGCTTCCCATAGCGCCGCGCCAGCTCGGGATAATCCATGTCGCGGCAGATCTCAATGCCGATTTTGCTTTCCGGTTGAGGGTCCGTTGATTGTTTCGCTGCACGATTTTCCTTGTCTGACCGCGCACAAGCCAATACGGAAATCTCAGTGCCGGTTGTCGTTCGAGCTTCCCATGTTGGAACGGGATGATGCTTACGGTAGATGGTCTCGATCTCTCCAGTAGCGGAGTAGAGCCGGGCCTCGTTATACGCCCCGTGGCCGGTGATGTGCAGAATGCCGACGAGCACCTGCACATGCGCATCGCGCGCAGCCTTCTGAAACATCTCATCGAGTTTCGGTATTGCGGCATCGGGGACCAGGGAAGACATCTCAGGAAGAATTACGTACTGTGCTCCTTGAGCAGCGAGCGGCTCAACCTGGGACGCGTACTGCTGAAAGAGCGCGATTGAGGATGGCGCATCCGGGGGAAACATGTTTTGACCGGCGTGGGTTTCGAGAAGGCCCACGAGAACAG
>JASHVU010000253.1 GCA_030044455.1 Acidobacteriaceae bacterium
AGCTTGTAAGGCTCTTCAAGCGCCGGATGGTAAGGGCCCATGGGGATCTCGTAGCTCATTTCGCCTCCTCGTTTGCCGCGGTTGCCGGCAGCGTTGCCGGCATGGATGCCGGCGCGACAACCGCGCAGGAACGCGGCGCTACGACTGGTGCCGCGATAGCGCCATCGCGCAGATTCACGCCCGGCGTGTCGCCCTCGCGCAGCAGCAGCGGTTCGTATTCGCGCCCGGCGAAATCAATTCCGAAACCCTCGTGCACTTCGCGCTCAATCCAATCGGCGGCCTCGCAGAAGTCCACAATGCTTTCAAAATTATTGCCTGAGATGTTAAAGGCGAAGCCAAGCAGGCGGCCCTCCAGGTCCCAGTGATACTCGAGCCGGAATCCCTCGGCGCCGAGTAACTGATAGGCCGTGATGGTGACGAACCTCGCGCCCAGGGCGTTCATGGCCGCCGCAACATCGCGCACGCCATCAGCCTGATCGTGTTCTCCACGGTTCATCCACCACACGCCGCCGTCGTAGGTCCACTGCTCACTTGACGCTGGATTTGCAACTGCATTCTCAAGCAAACTCATTTGACGCCTCCTGTTGCCGGTGAGGACGCCGGCGCGACAACCGCGCAGGAGCGCGGCGCTACCGTCGGACCGGGCGTTGACGCGGTATTTGCTGTTAATGGTGCAGTTGCAGCGGCGGGCCTGGGCGCCGGCGGCCGACGCGCAACGGTGTACGACTTTTTGAGTTCGCCCGGCACGAGATAGATGGGCGGCGTGTCCTCGGCCTGCGAAAGTGCGTGCTCAAGCCGGCCCTCTTTCAAGGCGTGATCGGCGCAGCCCTCAACGCAACGGCCGCAGAAAGTGCATTGCCCGGGATTGTAGCTCCAGGTGAACTCGCCTTTGCCGGCCTTGAACTCGATCGCTCGCGAAGTGCAGCGGAACCGGCAGACGGCGCAGCCCGTGCAGAGCGAGGGATCGAATTGGACGAGGCCGCGAAATCGTTCGGTGACCGGCGGCCGGGCAGGGAAGAGCAGCGTGCGTGGACCGTGGATGAGGTTCTTCCAGAGCATGGTGAGAATCTTCATAGCCGGTACCTCATGAAGAGCGCGGATGAGATGGCCAGCACCGCGAAGATGAGCGTGCACTGCCAGTAGAAGCGCACGCTGGTGTCGATGGCCAGACGCGCTGTTGCCGCCGCTACGGCGGAGAGCAGCAGCACGATGGCGAACGAGAGCGCTATAAAGACCAGTGCAGCGAGCCACCACGCGCCCAAGTGCGGCGCAAGCAGCGTGGCAACCAGACCGGTTGCGGCAACCCACTCGAGACCATGCGACAGCTCCCACATGGCCAGTTCGGGCCCCGCGTATTCAGTCATCGGGCCGGCGTAGATCTCCTGCTCGGCGTTGGGCAGCGAAAACGGATTCAGGTGCAGCTTGGCGGGCAGGCAAACGATGATGGCCAGAATGCCGAGCAGCCGCAACGGTGAAGAGGGCAGCGCGGCCAGCGCATCGAGCCTGAAGGTGTGCTGCGAGGCTGCGATGGAAAGTATGGCCAGCAGGAAGACGATGTTGTAGCTGACGCTGAGCGCGGCTTCACGCGCCGAGCCGATCTCGCCGAAGATGGAGCGCGACGAGAAACCGGCGGCGATGATGCACATCGAGGGCAATTCAAGCAGCGCCAGCAGCAGGATGAGGTCGCCTTCGAATCCGCCCGAGGATGGCAGCACTGGAAGCAGTCCAACCGCGCCGGCTGCGGCAGCGAGCGCAATCAGCGGCCATGAGCGCATCAGAGCGCCGGCAATCCCACTGCGTGGGGGCGTAGTTTTGGACAAGAGCTTTACAAAATCGAAGAACGGTTGCATGAAGGGCGGGCCCACGCGCCCCTGCATCAACGCTACCGATTTGCGCTCGACCCACAGAAAAAACCACGCGGCGGGAATGGCAAACAGCAGGCCGGGAAAGATGAGCAGCCGGGCAAGTGCGGTGATTAGATTCATGGCCGCTCCTCAGTAAAGGAATCTACTCCGCGGGTTGGCGTTGCAATGGCGAGGGCTGTTTCAGCCGGGTTCATTCCTCGTTCGGCCAGGATCGCGGCTGCTTTGGCCACGCCCTGGATGATAGCGTCGGGGCGCGGGGGGCAGCCGGGCACAAACACATCAACAGGAACGTGCTTCTGGAGTGGCCCGTCGAGCGTTCGGCTGTCGATAAACACATTGGTTGTCGCCGGGCACGAGCCGATGGCGACCACCGCTTTCGGCCCGCAAACCTGTCCGTATACGGTGCGGATTGCGCCCACGGCGTTCTTCGTCACCGGACCGGTGATGCAGAGAATGTCAGCGTGGCGCGGGCTGCCTTCAAGCCGCACGCCCAGTTGCTCGCAGTCGTAGCGCGGCGTGAGTGCGGCCACCAGCTCAATGTCGCATCCGTTGCATGAACCCGAGTTCATGTGGAAGAGCCAGGGGCTGCGCCGGCGCGCGTAACAAACCAATCGTCTCCAGAGCTTCATGGCCTCACCTCCATGAGCTTCTGGAGAATTGCCGGCCAGATGCCCGCACTCACAAGCGCAATCACCACGCCGACGATTGCGACCTTGAGCGCGAAGGGCTCGCGCGCTGTGGTTGTCGGCGGGGAATCAGTCTGCGAATCCCCCGGCGGTCCCCACCAATTGCGGGTGAGTGCAAGAGTGTAGGCGGTCAGCGCAAGAATCGACGAGAGAATGAGGATTGCAAGCGGCCACGGCCCTACCGCCAGCGCGGTTGAGTAAAGCCGCCAGCGGCCGAGGAAGCCCATCGTGGGCGGAACGCCCAGCATGGCCAGCATTCCGAAGAGGAATCCGAATGCGCTGTATGGGTATCGCGTGGCAAGCGCTATCGGCGAGGCATTCAGCACGCCCGCGGATTCGGGAGCGACGAGGCAAGCGAATAAGAGCGCTTTGGCCAACGCATGTGTCGATGCCGCAATCAGTGCGCCTTTCAGGCCAATGGCGCTTGCGGACGCGACGCCGAGAAGCAGGAAGCCAACATCTTCGACTGTGGATAGAACTAACAGGCGTTTGAGGCTACGCTGCGTGAGCATCAACAGGGCAGCAAGCAGCGAGGTAAGCGCCGCGGCCCAAATCAGCAATCCCTGCGGCTCAAGTGCGCCGCTGATCGTTGCGGAGTTCGCGGCGAACTCGCCGAAGGCCGCCATGTCGACTACGGCAATAATCAGGCCGAGCACGAGCGCGGGCAGCTCATCGGCCAGCGACAGAAGCCAGAAGAACATGGGGACGGCGGCCAGCTTGATCAAGATGCCGGTGAGCAGGAACGCGCGCGCCCACGCGGGATCGGCCACTTTAGCTGTCACTTCGCTCATGATTGCGCAGAAGGTAGAAAGCGACACCGCGGCAAGGTAAGTGAATTTGGAGGCGCGAGAGCGAGCCGTGATGAACACGCGCACCACCGTCAACAGCACCGCGAACTCAAGCAGCCCCAGTCGCAGCCGGGGATTGGCAACCGCAAGCCCCGCGGACGAAAGCCCGCCGATGAGCAGCATGCAAAACCACAGGGCCGGCCCGTGCGCAGGCGCCTTGGCCAGCGCAGCAAGAAAGAGTGCGATTGCCGCTACGCCGATGGCTGCCAAGAGAAGCAAGGGAATGTGCGGCTCGCCTGCCAGAGTGGAAGGAATGGTCGCGGTGCCGGGAACTTCCCAGCGAAGCAAGGCAAACATTGCCGCGCCTAAAATGACCACCAGCGCTGTTGCATTTCGTTCCATCGAACTCGCTGCGAAGCCCAGCCAACCCGAGACTCTCTCGAATCCGCTCCAGAACCAGAGAAAAATGCGATCGACATTCGACCAGCGGAAAAACTCCTTCCAGTGTTCCAGGAAGATCTCAGAGAAATCGCCGGCCGTCAGCCGTCCGCGTTCGCCAAGCGGTTCGCCGCCGGTAAAAACTCCACCCCCGGCACCGGCCAGCGCGGGGGCGCCGGCCACTGCGCGCGATACATAAGCGACGACGTAGATCGCTGCGCCCAGCACCAGCGACACAACTGCCAGCACCAGCCCGCCGCCCGTTGAAAAGCTTCCCGCGTCGGCCGATAGCCCCAGCCATGAAACATGCACGCCTGCGCCCAGGCCCAGCGCCAACAAAATCGGATTGAGAAATGCGCGGACGGCAAGCTGCGGCGCGATGCCGAGCACCACGCTGCCCGCAGCCAGAAATCCCATGCCCCAGACCATCGAGGCAGGTGACTCGTGCGCATTTTCGGTTTCGTGAGTAGGCGGGCCCAGAAAAACTGCACTCGTGGCCTTGGCCCCCAGGAACACCGTACCCAGGCTGACGGCCCACGCCACCATGGCCGGCGCATACCATCCGTCCTGCAATGCCGCCGTGTAGAGCATCCACTTGCTGGCGAAGCCGCTCATCAGCGGAATGCCCATCATTGACCCCACGCCGATCAGCCAGCTCAGTGTGGTCTGCGGCATCTTGCCGGCAAGGCCACCGAGCCGGTTCATGTCGCGCGTACCAGCCGCATGCTGTACGCTGCCGGCGGTCAAGAACAGACCACCCTTGAAGAATCCGTGATTGAGGCAATGGAGCAGGCCTGCAGTAATGGCCAGTGGCGTGCCGATGCCGATTCCCATCATCATGTAGCCGATCTGACTCACGGTTGAGAAGGCGAGCATGCGTTTCAGATCGGTCTGCACCATGGCGTACATCACGCCTACGGCCATGGTTATGGTGCCGATCCAAACCAAAGAACTGCTCCACGCAAAAGGCCAGGTGCCAAAGCTGTGCATGCGGCAGGCGAGATAGACGCCGGCTTTCACGTAGCAGGCCGCATGCAACAGCGCACTCACCGGCGTGGGCGCGGCCATGGCTTCGGGAATCCAGGTGTGCAGCGGCACCTGCACGCTCTTGGCCACCAGCGCCAGCAACATCAGTGCGAAGATTCCACCGGTGAAACTCTTTGTCACCGCCGGATCGGTCCACAACGCGGTTCCGGCACGGTGATAGATGACCAGGATGCCGGCCAGCAGCCCGTAGCCGGCAATGTGGGTCATCAGCAGCACCTTGCGCGCGCCGCTCACGGCCTCGCGGTTGGTGTACCAGAAGCCCACCAGCGAGAACGAGCACAGGCCCACCAGTTCCCAGCAGAGATAAAAGATGAACAGATTGGCGCTGTACACCAGCCCGATGAATCCGGCGATGAATACCAGCATGGTTGCGTAGAAGCGCGTGGCCGACTTGTCGTGGGCCATGTATCCGATGGAGTAAAGCAGCACCAGTCCGCCGATGCATGCGCCCATGAAGGCAAACAGCACGCTGAGCGCGTCAACGTGCAGCACCAGCGCCAGCGGTCCATCCCAGGGCAGCGGTTTCAGGTCGATGGACCGGCCCGCATGCACCAGGGGCGCCACTCCGGCCACGCCAACCATTGCCGGCAGGCAGGAAAGAAACGCCAAAACGCCCTTCACCCTTGCAGAGCAAAGCTTTGCAGCAAGAATTTGCAGTATCGCTCCGGCGAAAAGCGAGCATGGAGCAAGCAGGATGAGAGTCGCGGCGTCCATGCCATCAATTTGAGCCGGTTGGAGGTCGATGAGATGTGATGCGCAGCACTGGGTCAATCAGCGATCATTCAATATATGGTAGCATATATCACATAATGGTATACTATATCTACGCCGAAATGCCCTTAAAATGACTCTATGGCTGTTCTCGTCGTCTGTGGCTTGACTACGGCGGCGCCAGAATTGCTGTACCGCGGATCCGCGCCGCCTCGCGGCATTCTGCGCGGCGAATGCCGCGTGTCACCACGCGAAGGAGTGCCCAGGAATGATGGAGCCGCGCTGAGTTTTGTTCTCTATTCGTATCGCAGGGCCACTGCGGGGTCCACTCGCATGGCTCGTCTGGCCGGAACATAGCAAGCCAGCATCGCTACAATTGTCACTCCCGCTGCTACACCCGCAAACGTCATCGGGTCGTCCGGACCAATCCCATAGAGTAGCGGTGCAAGCAGTCGCGCCGCTAATCCTGCCGCAGCCAGACCAAGGAAGAGGCCAATCAAGGTCAGGTACAACCCCTGCCTCATCATCATGGTGAGCACATCAGTCTGGCGCGCGCCCAGCGCCATGCGCACCCCGAT
>JASHVU010000254.1 GCA_030044455.1 Acidobacteriaceae bacterium
CCCGGAGCGGTGCCGCACACGTCGACGCTGGCGCTTACCAACTCGACATTCCCCTACGTCATGCGCCTGGCCAATCTTGGCGCGCGCGAAGCGCTCAAGCAGGACGCGGGCCTTGCCGAGGGGTTGAACACTTGGATGGGCACGCTCACTTATCGCGGCGTGGCCGAAAGCCAACATCGCCCATGGACGGCAGCGGCCAGCGTGATTGAGTAAAATCAGCGGTCAGTGATCAGTGGTCAGTGAACAGCGCGTAGCGCTGAGTGAACGGCGACGGGATACAATGGTCCTTCTTTTGGAGGGACCTCATGGAACGCCGGCAGTTTCTGGCTGCATCGATTGCAACTTCAGCCGCGGTACTCGCGTCGCGCGCCAGCGCTGAAGAACACCCCGCAGTCTCGCGCGAATACTATCAGATTCGCCGCTACAGTCTCATTAGTGGGCTCCAGCAAAAGCTCACCGAGAACTTCTTCGCCAACGCGCTTATCCCCGCGCTCGCAAAGCGGGGATTTGGCCCGGTCGGAGCTTTCCGGCTTGATATCGGTCCTGAGACGCCGACGTATTCTCTCATCGTTGCAGGCAAGGAGCTCGACGCTCTGGCCAGGCTTGATTTGGAACTCGCTGAAGACCAGCAATTTCTCGATGCGGCCGCGCCCTTCTGGAATGCAACCTCGACTTCGCCGGCCTTTCAGCGCGTTGAGGTTTCGCTGCTCGAGGCATTTGCGGGCTGGCCTAAACTCACGCCGCCTACCGCGTCGGCTTCCAAAGCCAAACGCATCTTTCAGCTCCGCACCTATGAGAGCCCCTCGAACGGAGAGCACGTGCGCAAGATTGAGATGTTTCACTCGGGCGAGTTCGAGATATTCATGCGGGCCGGTTTCCATCCGGTCTTCTTCGGCGATACGCTGGCCGGCTCAAGGATGCCCAACCTGACTTACATGCTGGCCTTTACTGATGCGGCTGAGCTCGAGGCCAAGTGGAACGCCTTCCGCAACGATGCAGACTGGAAAAAGCTCCAAGCCGATCCGCGCTTCGCCTTCGACCAGATTGTCACCAGCATTACCAACCTCTTACTCAGCCCACTCGACTGCTCCCAGGTTTGACGCGCACCCAATCCGAGTTAGTCTTCCCTCATTCCCTCAGTCCCTCAGTCCCTCAGTCCCTCAGTCCCTCAGCCCCTATTCCCTGTTCCCTGTTGCCTTTTCTATAATCGCCGCATGTCGTTCTGGGACGATCCGAGGAGGCGTGTGGCGGCGATTCTGGTCGCCTGCCTCATCGTGTTTCTCGGCTTTGGCATCCTTCAGGCATTCAATACCTCCAACATTCGCTTCTTGAATCCTGAGACCTCGGGCGAGACCCTCGCCTTTACGACAGTCACCTTCGTCTTCTTCCTGGTCCTGTTGCTGCTGATGATGCTGCTGCTCAGGAACATCCTGAAAATCTACTCGGAACAAAGCACCAGCGCGCTCGGCACGCGGCTGCGCACGCGTATGGTGGTTGGCGCAGCGATTATCGCACTCATGCCCGCGGTCTTTATGTTCCTGTTCAGTTTTCAGCTCATGAACCGATCCATCGACCGCTGGTTCTCCCCCAATACATCGGAGCTGAGAGACAACTCGACGCGGGTGGTTGAGCAGCTGGTGCAGTACGTAACCGGCAACGCGCGGTCCGAGGCTGAGTCCATCGCAGCATCGGGAGCGCCTGACCTTGAGCCCGCGCAACTCGAAAACGTTCTGGTTGAGCACCGCATCACGCTCGAGGGCGGCTTCGTTATGGTCTTCAGCAAGGACGATCGGCTGATCGCGGCGTTCCAGGCTCCGGCTGAAACCAGCCCCGCCAGCCTGATTCCCTGGCTCGATGAGAATCGAGGCAAGGCCATCGCGCTGCATGGCGCGCTTTCGCAGGTTTTGCTCACCGCGGCGCAGCGTAACGATGAGTCGGTCATCCGTATTGGTGGACAGGATTATGCGCTGGCCATGGCCGTTACGGCATCGGGGAAACCGGTGGTGGCCGCGCTGCCCATGCCTCAGGGGCTGAGCCAGACGGCCACGCAGATTCGCACCAACGCCGCCGAATACTGGCAGCTCTTCCGCACCCGCAACCGGCTGCGCGCCCAATTCTTTCTGGTCTTGTTGATTGTCACAAGCGTGGTCTTCTTTTCGAGCGTGTGGATTGCGCAACTGCTCTCAAAGCAGATCACGCGCCCGGTTGAGGCGCTGGCCGACGCCATGGACGAGATTGCCGACGGCAAATATGAGCAGCGCGTCGCAGTGGTCGCCACCGGCGAAATGGGCGACCTGGTGCGGGCCTTCAATCACATGGCGTCGGACCTTGAGGCCAGCCGGCGCCTGGCGGAAAGTTCTTCGGCGCAGTTGACCGCCGCGAACCAGGCCATCGAAGAACGGCGCAGGGAACTGGAAACAATTGTTGAAACCATTCCGTCGGGCGTGGTCACGCTGGATGGGGCCGGCGTTGTGCTGCAGTCGAACCGGGCCTTCGCCGCGTTGCTGGGTTTGCGCGAAGAAACCAACCTGAAGGGCGAGAGAATCGCAACCGTGATGCCCACGGAGTGCGCCGACGATCTGGCCGGAGTGATTCGCCGCGGGCAGCGCATGGGCGCGGCCTCAACCGCCATGGAATTCCAGGCGCAGGGCCGCAACGTTCACCTGGCCGTGACCAGCGCGCGCCTGGAACTGGCCAAGGGACAAACCGGCAGCGTGCTGGTGGTTGAAGACACAACCGATTTGCTGCGCGCGCAGCGGCAACTGGCGTGGAAAGAAGTGGCGCAGCGCGTGGCCCACGAGATCAAAAATCCGCTCACGCCCATTGCGCTTTCAGCCGAGCGCATCGCGCGCCATCTCGATCGAGGTCAATTGGAGTCGCCGGGCATCATCCGCAAGTGCAGCGAGGTGATCATGGGCTGCGTAGGAACATTGCGCACGCTGGTCGACCAGTTCTCGGCACTTGCGCAATTTCCGGTCTCGCAGCCGCGCGCATGCGACCTGAACCAGGTAGCCGATGAGGCGCTGGCTCTGTTTGCGGGCCGGCTTGAGGGCATCACGGTACAGCTGGATCTGGAGCCCGGACTGCCCATGGTGATTGCCGATCCGGATGCCATTCGCCGCGCGCTGGCCAATCTCATCGACAACGCTGCCGAGGCCATGCAGGGCAGCTTGCTGCGCATTCTCGCCGTGCACACATCGCTTACCGAAGATGGGTCGGGCGTGGAAGTTGAGGTCTCCGACACCGGGCATGGATTGACCGATGAGATCCGGGAGCGGTTGTTCCTGCCGTTCTACTCCACCAAGCATCGCGGGACCGGGCTGGGATTGTCGATTGCGGCCAAGATCGTGCAGGAACACGGCGGCTCGATTCGCGCCGAATCAAACAGCCCCAAAGGCGCGCGGTTCTTGATGCGCTTGCCGCTGGTTGACGCGGGTGGCCAGCCGTTGTTGGAGGGCATTCATGCCGCCAATGGCGAGCCGGCCGTGAAAGGGTTGCGTTGATGGACCACGTTCTGGTGGTGGACGACGAGACAGAGATACGCAGCTCACTCGAGGAGATATTGCGCGAGGAAGGTTACGGCGTTGCCACCGCGGCAACAGCGGCCGAAGCAGTGGTTTTGCTTGAAGACGCGCCCTATGATATGGTGCTGCTCGACATCTGGCTGCCTGATCGCGACGGTCTCGACGTCCTGGCCGATCTGCGCCGGCTGCCCATCGAGACGCGGCCTGAAGTGGTGATCATCAGCGGGCACGGCACCATCGAGACCGCCGTGAAGGCCACCAAGCTGGGCGCCTATGACTTTCTTGAGAAGCCGCTCTCGCTCGAGCGCACGCTGATTGTGCTCAAGAACGCTGTAGAGGCGCGCCGGCTGCGCACAGAAAACCAGGAGTTCAAGCGACAGTTCAGCGTGGGCTCGGTGCTTACCGGCGAAAGCGTGCCGGTGAAGGCCCTGCGCCAGCAGATCAAACTGATGGCTCCAACCAACGGCCGCGTGCTCATCTACGGCGAATCGGGCACCGGCAAGGAGCTGATTGCCCGCGCCATTCATGCCGAGAGCCTGCGCCGCGACCGCGTCTTTGTCGAGCTCAACTGCGCGGCCATTCCCGAAGCGCACATTGAAGCGGAGCTCTTCGGCTTCCGTCATGTCGCAGTAGGCCAGGGATTCAGCCCCGGTAGCGCGCCGTTGGAGCAGCGCGGCACATTGGAGCGCGCCGACGGCGGAACACTTCTGCTCGACGAAGTCGGCGACATGAGCCTCAAGACGCAGGCCAAGATGTTGAGCGCACTCGACGAGCAACTATTCACGCCGGTGGGCGGCACGCAGGCCCTGCGCGTCGACGTCAGGCTCATCGCCACCACCAACAAGGATCTTGAAGAGGAGATTGCCAAGGGTAATTTCCGCGAAGACCTGTTCTATCGCCTGAATGTGGTCCCGTTTTTTGTGCCGCCGCTGCGCGAGCGCAAGCAGGATATTCCGCTGCTGGTGAAAGAGTTTCTGGCCGACTTCGGGCGCCAGTACGGGCGGGCGCGCATGGAGATCAGCGAGGAAGCGCTGGAAGCGCTTGGCGGTTACCACTGGCCGGGCAACGTGCGCGAACTCAAGAACGTGATCGAGCGCGTGCTCATTCTCAATCCGCGCGTGTTGCGCATCGAGCGCAAACATATTCCGCCCGGGGCGCCCAAAGCCAAGGCGCGCGCGGGCGAGGAGTTCTCAACGCTGCAACAGGCGCGCGACGCCTACGAGCGGGAGTACATTCAGAAAAAGATTGAGGAAGCGCGCAACAACATCAGCCACGCCGCCGAACTGCTCGGGCTTGAACGCAGCCATCTCTATCGCAAGATGAAAGCGCTGGGAATCGCGGTTCGGGAGTAGCGGTTGGGCGTGGATGCGTACTCAAAAGAGGTCCTGATATTCAGAGGAATCGAAGCATACTCTATTCCGTCGCCCGCTGGCCTGCATCAAAATGGCGCCGTTCCTTCTTTTCGGTACGCCGGTCGGAATTGTGCCTGCGGCGTTCGATTCTTACAACGCGGAGATCGGGAAGGCCCACCCTACGGTCAGGAGCGTTGCGACGATCCTGGTCAGTGCGCCGGTCGGTGCGCGCTGCACTCGCTTTTAAGTGAACAGGGCCCTTAGGCGGCGCAGGTTGCTGGGTTTGTTGCTGCCGGTTCGACCGGGGCCCTTCCACGGTAGGCTGTCCCGTGCCGCTGGTCAGCAGCTTATTCAGCACCGGGAGATTCGCGCGCTGCGTCTCTATAAAGTCCACCCCGTCGGCCGTCAAAGCCAGCTGGGCGTTGTCTCCCTTCGACACGTAGCCCTTCTTGTTTAAATACCAGATCGTGAAGTCGAGATAGTCGCGCGGGAATCCCATGCGGGTTTCAATCTCACCCAATGACACTTCGGGCATGTGCGGATTGGTGCGCCGGCGGTAATAGAGCACGGCAAGCACGGCCAGGCGGCGATTAAGCTCACCATCCAGGCTGTCCATGAAATCGACCTGCTCGGAATAAGGGTTCTGCTGGTCAGGCTCGGCTCTGCGCTGGGCATCGTAATCGGCGCGGGCCGTGGGGTTCGAAAGAACGTCGTAGGCCACCCTCAGCAGGTGGAACATCTCGGCATCGCCCGATTCGGGGTTATCGGGGTGTAGCCGGGCGGCCAGAAACCGATACACGCGGTGAATTGTATCCGCATCGGCATTCGGGCTTATTTGCAGAAACTCGTAGTAATCGACCATCCTGGCGAGATCATCCTTCTATCGTTGAAGACAGCCAAAAGGCGGCCCCACCTGCCAGGGTCGCTATGGCCCGTACCGTAATTGGTTTTATTCAGCGGGGATTTCCTGCGCACGTTACCGCTGGCTTTCTTTTGCAGCAAAAGGAAGCCACGAAGCCGAGCAGTCTGCAGATAACCCGATGCTTCGATTTATACACCCTTCGAAGCGGCCCATGGAATGGCAAGAAGGTAATGCTCCGGGGCGTGGGAAAGTGATATTGCGCGTAGCTTGGCTGATCGTGTATACGACCCGCGCGCTTGCGCAGGCCGCAAGTCTACACTTCGCTCCGATGCAGATTTTCGGCGGTTCCAGGAAAGGTGTGCCCTATCCAGCTTCCGCCAAAGGTCGCTCCTCCTTGAGGTCGGGTCGACTCGGTTCTATCACTTCTGGGGTATAGCAATCCTGGAACCGCTATAGCCGTGTCAATTGGGGACGCAGGCCATATCGTGAGGCAAAATAACCGGGCCGACGGGTGACGGTGTCCGGTATGTCTGTTGCCGCTGGCTGGCCCGAGGCGTCTCAACGGTTGCTTTGCCGCCGCTGGTGAGCAGTTTATTCAGCACAGGGAGGTTCTTACGCTGAGTCTCAATAAAATCCACTCCGTCGGCGGTCAATGCCAGCTGGGCATTGTCGCCCTTCGTCACGTAGCCTTTTTTGTACAAGTACCAGATGGTGAAGTCCAGATAGTCACGCGGAAAACCCATGCGCGACTCTATTTCGCCGAGAGTGACATCAGGCATATGCGGAGTGGTGCGCCGGCGGTAATAGAGCACGGCCAGCACGGCCAGGCGGCGATTCAGCTCGCCATCCATGCTGTCCATGAAGTCGAC
>JASHVU010000255.1 GCA_030044455.1 Acidobacteriaceae bacterium
GACGCCGCTGGTGAGGCGCGCGATCAACGTGATCAAGGATCGTATTGCTGCGATGGACTGGCAGGTGAGACTGCGCCGCGGAGTGAGGCCGGAAGATGTGGCCTATTTGCCGCGAGAGCTGCGCGCACTGCGCAGAACGCTGGACGACCCGAATGAGGTGGACAGCTTCAGGACGCTGATAGAGCAGGCGATCGAGGATGCGTTGACGGGCGGATTCGGCGCGATCGAGATGGAGCCGACGGGCGATCCAGAGCGGCCGGCGATGATGTGGGCTGTGGATGGAGCATCGATCAGGATCAATGCGAAATGGGACGGGAGCGAAGACGCTCCACGCTATGCGCAGGCGGTGCCGGGACAACTGGAGTCGAGCGCGGTGGAATTGCGGGACAACCAGCTGATGTACATCCGCATGAACCCGCGGAGCTTTACGCCGTTCGGTCTGGGGCCGTTGGAAGTTGCGTTTGAGACGGTGAACCAGTTTTTGAGCGCGCATCGATTTGCGGGGAAGCTGGCGGCGAATTCGGTAGCCCAGTATGCGCTGTGGCTGAATGAGTCGACACCCTCGCAGCATGACCGGCTGATCCGGTGGTGGCAGGACGAGATTGAAGGTACGGGGCGGGTTCCGCTGCTTTCGACGGAGCAAAAGCCCGAGGTTTTACGTTTTGCGCAGGGAACGGATGCGGATCTGCGGTTGGCGTGGCAGGAGTTCCTGATCAGGATGGTGGCGAACGCATTTGGATTGCCGCCGCTGATGCTGGGGCTTGAGGCGGATGTCAACCAGTCGACGGCGTCAGAGATGGCGGACGAGGCATTTCGAGGAGCGATTTCGCCGCTGGCGATGCTGCTGGCCGGACATGTAACGCGGGATTTGTTCGGGAAGTGCATTGGCTGGCCGGAGTTTGAGTTCGCCTTCAACGAGTTGACCGCGCGCGATGAAACGACGGAATTGGCGGTTCAGGTGCAGTTGCTGCAAGCCGGGGTTTTGACGGTGAACGAAGTGAGAGCGATGCGAGGCCTGGCGCCGCTGGAGCGGGGCGAGGAGCAGAGGCTAGAGGCTAGGGACTAGGGGCTAGGGGCTAGGGACTAGGGACTAGGGACTAGGGACTAGGGACTAGGGACTAGGGACTAGGGAAGCGTTGCTCAGAGACTCTTGTGCTTTTTGAGGAAAAGATCGGAAGTGAATCCTGGTGTGCGGGCACCGCAGGTGGAGAGTTGCGGGCGGGTGGCTGAGAGCAGTGGGTTGAGAGCGGAAGTCAGGTGGAGAAGACATGCGATTGGAAGCAATGGCGGTGCAGTTTCCTCATGTGGAAGGTCATCCGAACAGGGTGCCGTTTGAGGGAGTGCTGGCGATGGTGAACGCGCCGAGCGACAAGGCGCCTGCGGGAGCGCGCGGGCACCGGGTGATGTTAACGCGCGAAGCGGCGGAAAAGGCGCTGCCTTCGTTGCTGGGAATGGCGGTGGATTACCGTCCAGGCTGGGATGGACACGATGCGCGGCGCAAGATCGGATTATTAACTGAAGCGAATGTGCTGGGAGCGCGGCTGGTCGTGAAGGGTTATCTTTACGCTCGCGACTTTCCCGAAGTTGCCAAGGCCATTGAGGCGCATGCGCCCGAGGCAATGGGCATGAGCTACGAATTGGCCGATGCGCGGGTAGAAGACATGCGGTCGGATATATGGAAACTGACTCGAGTAACCTTCACCGGAGCGGCGATTCTGCTGCGAGAGAAAGCGGCGTATCGGTCCACCAGTTTTCGGATGGCAGCTAACAATGGCGGCGTTAGCGCGGTCGGCTGAGTTAGAAAAATTGGCTATCCAGCGATCAAGAAATTAAGCCAGTCCAGTAGAGAGGCTCCGTTCGCGGAGCTTTTTTATTGGCACGCAGGATGAACCGGGAAAAGAGAGGAAGTGCATGGAGAACAACGGACAGGAGTTGACGGAGCGGCTTGAAGCCGCAGCCACGCAGCTCGAGAAGACGCTGCATTGGTTTGAGGAACGAGCCACCGCAGTGAATGCGCTCTCAGGCGAGGTGGAGAGGATCTCAGCAACGGTGGAGCAGAGCCGCCGTGAGACGGAGTTGGCCGATAAGCTGGCCGCAGTAGAACAGGAGCTTGCCGAGTTGAAGGCCACCGGCGCACAAAATGTTCTGAATCCGCTGCGGAGGACAATGCCAGCGGCGACTGCCGAGATGCTTGCCAAACACGGCATTGGTGACGGGCCAGTGGACGTGCGGACACTGGACGCCGCTTTGAACGGCCTGAGCCTGGAACAACGGATTGCCGTCAAGACGCAATTGCTGCGGGCAGGGGCGATCGCGTAAAGCAGTGAGCAGTGAACAGTGGTCAGTGATCAGTAGATTGTGCTGACGGCGACTGTCCACTGTGCACTGTTCACTGACCACTCAAACTGGGCACAAAGTGCACAGTGAACAACATCGGCCCCATGGAGGGGGCGGAGAGTATGAACGCAACCTTTACTGACATTCATGCGGCGGCAGATTACATTGGGCCGGGCGCAATTGAAGTGCCGCTTTACCAGACGGAGATCTTCGACATCTGCCGCCGGGCGAGCGCATTCGGACAACGCATTAAGCAGGTTCCAGCGACGGGCCATCCCTCCCGGTTTTTCGAGGAGACGGCCATTCCGAATCCGGGAGCAGCCGGCTTCGTGAATCCGCGGAGCATCACTCCGGCGGTTGTGAGCCCGACTCGCATTGAGTTGAGCGTGCCGCTGAAGGCGATTGTGGCGCAGATCAACTACAACCTGTTCGACATTGAGCTAGGTGACCAGCAGAAGCAATTTGCCTATCTGCAGGCCAAGGACCTGGTGGACACGGTGAGCGGCGTAATGGTTACGCACGATGTGGCGCTGTGGCAGGGGACCGACACCAGCCTGAGCGCGCCGACAACCACGCAGTATATGGGTTGCGCCGCGCAAATTGCAGCCGGAGGCAACAGCGTCACTGTGACGACCTCGATGAAGATCGTGGATACGATCAAAACTACGATCGCGCAGATGTGCGCGAGTACCGGCTATCATGTGCGGCCGACCGCGATCTATGGCAACCCGGTGTTGCTCGACCTCATCGACCAGGAGATGAAGAGCGAGTACAACGTGGTGCTGAATACCGATCAGATCACGGCAGGGTTCCGCGTGAAGATGCTGTCGACACAGGCTGGCGACATTCCGTTGATTCCCGACTGGAGCCTGCCTTATACCGGCACGCCGGGAACGGGCAATGCGGTCCTGCCGGCGTACATCGTGACTGAAGACCTGATTGAGTACCATTGGCTCGGCGATCCGACGCCGCGCATCTTCCAACTCGGCCTGCCGAGCACGCTGACCTACCAGTATGTGGCAGTGAAGTTTGGCGCACCAGTGGTAAAGGGTGCGAATTTTGCGCACTACCAGGTTCTGGTCCAGAGGTAAGAACAGCAGTTACAAGTTATCAGTAATCAGCGTTCAGTGCGCGATTCTACTGAGATCGGTAACTTATCCAAGTTGGGAATCACGAACCGATCGCTGATCGCTGATAACGAATAGGTCTGAAAGGACAAGTTATGCCCTATCTGCAGCCAACAGATTATCCCAATTACGGGCTGCCGCCTGGAACTACGGCGGACTGGATCACAGCGGCGACGGCTCTCATCAATAGTTACTGCAGAAGGCCGGACCTGAATGTCATTCAGTACACGGAACGGCTGCGCATAACTGCCGGCGTACAGACTGTGCGCCTTAGTTATCTGCCTCTGTCAGCGCTAGCTCCTGCCACAACGCCTTTGGTGGGAATCGAGGCGCGATATGCAAAGCCGCGCCGCGGCGAGTTACCCAATCTGCCAATGCTGGAAATCGCCTTTGCATTTTCATTGCCCGGTCAATGGAGCACGATTGACCCAACCCAGGTGGACTTTGATCCCAATACCGGAGAACTAACGCTGCCGTGGAACCTGCTCGGGCTGCCATACAACGAAGTTCAGGTGAATTACACGGCCGGCCTCGCGTCAATTGGCGACGACGTGAAATCAGCCTGCGCGCAGATTGTGCGCAACGCTCAGGCCACGCCGGCGCTGAACGCGAGCATGAGCAAGATCGACACAATGCAGATGAAGTACTTTTCAAGTTCGCTGATTGACGAGACGGTGCAGGCGTGGCTGAATCCGTACGTTGCGAACAGGTTGGGGTGAGCCATGAGCGATATCGTGGCGCGCAATCCGGTGGGGGCTCCGCGGATGCTTGCCGACGCTTTGTTGCGGAGTGTGGCTGGAACGACAGCTTTACTGCGAGTGACGGGGTCAAATGCAGATACGAGTATGTCGGAAGTTGGGCTGTTGCCGACGAACTTTGCGCAAGTGACAATCAGCCCGGTGCTGATGCGCAAGCTGCGGCCTACATGGCAGGAAGGCGGAGAGTCGAAGTGGGAGCTGATGGTGTCGGCCAGTGGGGTTGAGGCCCAGGTACAAGCGCTCGATCTGGCTTCTGCGCAGGCGTTGCTTTCAATGACGCTGGCGGTTACAGTGGGCGGGCAGGATTACCTGATCGAGTCCATTGCATCAAATGAAGCCTTCGGAACGGTCTACTTATACCGGTTGTTGCTGCGCGAGGCGCGGCAGCAGGCGTTGTAGAGGCAGGGAATAGGGAATAGGGGCGCTCGACGGAACCAAGTTTTCAAAGCGCAAAAGAGGTTGACTGGAGCAGACATGCAAAATGCGAAGGATTCTTTTTACATGGCGTTGCGAACGAGGCTGGCAGTGGTCAATCCGGAGCGGACCATCCTGCTGCGCGGCGCGGTGAGGCCCGGGATCCTTGTTGAGGAAGCCGAAGCGCCCATGAATCAGTTACCGAATGATGTATTTGTGCTGAGATGGCTTGG
>JASHVU010000256.1 GCA_030044455.1 Acidobacteriaceae bacterium
GAAATCCGAGGCACGCCAGGAGCAATCTGCGACACTGGAATTGTCAGCCGATTGCATTTTCCCTGAGGCCCCCATGACCATCGCCGCCACACCTGCTCCTCCCTATTACGCTGTCATTTTTACCTCGCTGCGCACCGAGGGCGATAACGGCTACTCGGCCATGTCGGATGCCATGGTGAAGCTGGCTGCCACCCAGCCCGGATTTCTCGGCATCGAGTCCGCGCGCGAGGGTCTGGGCATCACCGTTTCCTACTGGGACTCGCTCGAATCGATTGCGGCGTGGAAGCGGAACTCCGCCCACCTGGTGGCCCAGCAGCGCGGCCGCGAAGTCTGGTACGAGGAATTCAGGGTCCGCATCTGCCGCGTGGAGCGCGACTACGACATGGCCGCCTCTCCACAGGCCCCGCCCGTCAATCCGCTGTAATCTAGGTAGAGTCGAAGAGTAACAGACTTTGGGTTCCTGACCCCTGTTCCCTGATCCGTGCCCTTATGAAAGCCGAAATCATCGCCGTTGGGTCTGAGATGCTCACGCCGCATCGGCAAGACACGAACTCGCTGTACCTGACAGAAAAGCTCAACCAGATTGGAGTCACTGTCGCCTTCAAGACCATTGTCGGCGACCGGCGGCGCGACCTGGTCAGCGCCATCCGCACCGCTCTCGGCCGCGTCGACATCGTGATCGCGATGGGCGGACTGGGGCCAACCGAAGATGACCTCACCCGCGAAGCAGCGGCCGAGGCGCTTTCGCTCACATTGCGCCGCGACGCTACACAAGTTGCCGCGTTGCATGCTCGCGCCGCGTCATGGCGCATCACCATGCCGCCCAACAACCTTAAGCAGGCCGACGTGCTGGAGGGCGCAACCTTGCTGCTCAATCCCAACGGCAGCGCTCCTGGGCAATTCATCGATACGGTTTTCGAGGGCTATCGCAAGCTGGTCTTCATGCTTCCCGGCCCTCCTCACGAGTGCAAACCGCTGTTCGATGCCGAGTGCCTGCCGCGCCTGCGCGAAGCCGTGCCGCCGCGCGCCATCGCTACGCGCACACTCAAGGCCGCCATGATTGCTGAATCGCAGGCCGACAAGCTGTTGGCGCCCATCTACTCCACCTTTCCTGACGTGCACACAACCATCCTCGCTCATGCCGGCGATATTCAACTTACGCTGCAGTGTGCCAAGCCCACCCTCGAAGAGGCGCAGGCGCGCGTGGATGAACTGGCCGGCAAACTGGAGGAGCCGCTCGAAGACTGGCTCTACTCCTCCGACGGCGAGACGCTGGAGCAGATCGTGCTTTACTATCTCGGCCTGCGCCAGTCCACGCTGGCCGTAGCCGAAAGCTGCACCGGAGGCATGATCGCCGAGCGCATCACTTCGGTCCCGGGCAGCTCGCGCTCGTTTCTCGGCGGTGTGGTGGTTTACTCCAACGATCTCAAGATCTCGCTGGCGGGCGTTTCTGCCGAATTGATCGCCAAGCACGGAGCGGTCTCAGACGAAGTGGCGCGCGCCCTTGCTGAAGGCATCCGCCGCCGCACCGGCGCGTCAATTGGGTTGGGAATTACCGGCATTGCCGGACCTTCAGGAGGCACGCCCGCAAAGCCCGTCGGCCTGGTTTACATTGCCGTTGCCGACCTTCTAAGGACCGACTCGATGGATCGAACTTTCCGCGGCGACCGCCAGCGTATCCGCGAATGGGCCACCCAGCAGGCGCTGGATGTGGTGCGGAAAAGGCTGATGTAGGGGCCCTCGCCTGCGTTTCAGAATTTCATCCCCAATTTGCCCAGCTGTAACCTCACCCGTGGGAGCAGTCTCGAATAATTCCCTTCGGGTCGAATTCCCCAACCCAATGCGAACCGAAAGGAGCTTCCCCATGTCCAGCGAGGCAGCCCAACATCACACCCAGGCAGCGGAGCATCACGAGCACGCTGCAAGCCATCACCATGAAGCCGCCAGGCACCACTCCGACGGCAACCACGAAGCCGCCGCACACCACGCCCATCTGGCTCACGCTCACCATGTTCACGCCGCCGAGCACGCCGAACACGCCGCCAAACACCACCTCGAAGCGCACGGGGAAAAGTAGCACCTTCTCAACGGCAGGGCCGTGCGAAGAATCATGTCGACCTGGAGCGACGGGCGGCCTTCTACTTCCTGTAGCGCCAGTTTCCTGACCGGCTGTCCCTGCGGGCCTCCAGGCCTGCAGGCGCAATTCAAACGGCCGAACTTACGAATGTTTTCCAGCCGTGTACCAAATGTGGGCTGGTGTGAACCCGGGCCCCGATGCAACCACTCCCGGCAATGGGCGCATCTCATGCTCTGATTCGTGAGGGTATGACTTGTGCATAAACTCTTTAAAAACCTCCCCGCATTTGCTCTTTGCGCAGCGTTCTCTGCGCCACTCCTGATATCCGGTTGCGCCGTTCACGCGCGCGTCTACGATCCCTATTACCACGACTACCACGATTGGAATGGCGAAACCGTCTACTACAGCCAGTGGGAACACGACACGCATCGCGAACACAAGGACTTTCAACAGCGCAGTAAGGATGAGCAGAAGCAGTATTGGGACTGGCGTCACAACCAGAGCAATCAGCATTGACGCGCGGGAATTCT
>JASHVU010000257.1 GCA_030044455.1 Acidobacteriaceae bacterium
GGCGAGCGAATCCTCGACCTCGGATGCGGTGACGGTCAGCTGACCGCGCGCATTGCAGCCAAAGGCGCAATTGTGAGCGGGGTTGACGCTTCGCCCGAGATGGTTGCAGCGGCGCGCTCGCGCGGCGTGGGCTCAACCGTTGCTCAGGCTGAACACCTGCCTTTCGGTGACAGCGAATTCGATGCGGTATTTTCGAATGCCGTCCTGCATTGGGTTCGCGGCCAGGACGAGATGATGGCCGAAGTGCATCGCGTGCTGCGCAAGCGCGGGCGATTCGTGGCTGAGATGGGCGGGCACGGCAACATTGCGGCGATTCGCACAGCGTTGTTCGCCGTGCTTGAACGGCATGGGTTGAGAGATCGCGAGGAAGGTGTGAATTACTTTCCAACTCCGGCGGCCTACAAGCGCAGGCTAGAGAAGCATGGATTCAAGGTGAGGAAGATGCAGCTCATTCCACGGCCGACGCCAATGCCGGAGAGCGGGATGCGTGGATGGCTCGAAACATTTCGCAAGGGCGTCATCGACTCGCTGCCCGAATCGGCGCGCGAAACGGTGATACGCGAAACTGAGGAACTGTTGGCGCAGGCGTTGCGAGACGAAGACGGGAACTGGACCGCGGATTATGTGCGGCTGCGTTTTGTCGCAATTACTTAATGTGCGGGTGTGTACTTTGCTGAGCTGAAGCGCGCCGAAGGCACGGCCGGCGAGTGAATGAACACAAACGGCAGGGAGCGAGGAGGTTGCTCCACCCCGCAACTTTTTAAACGGAGGATTCTGACCCTGAATTCAAGCGGTTGTACGAGCGGACAACCGGGGAGCGCTGCAAGCGTCTAATCACTTAACGACGTTTTCCCGTTCGGCGCTTTTATGCAGTTTCTACCCCGCCTTGATCGCCGACCCGAACTCGACGCCATGCGCGGGCTTTTCCTTGTGTGGATGACGCTCACGCACTTACCTACGCGATTCAGCGATTTCGTGAATTCCCCGATCGGATTTATCTCTTCTGCGGAAGGATTTGTTTTCGTTTCCGCTCTGCTGGTTGGGCGATTGTACTTTCGTGAAACGGGCGTGGATGCGACCGGGGTCCGGACCCGATTGTGGAAGCGTTCGCTCAAGATTTACGGCTATCACCTGGTGATGCTGGCCGTAGTATTTACCGTGGCTGCGGCGTTCGCGGTGCACACGCACAAGGCGGCCATCAGCAATCTGCTCGACTTTTATCTTGCGCATCCGTTGGTAGCGATCGCCGGCTCGGTGCTGCTGCTCTATTGTCCGCCGCTGCTCGACATTCTGCCCATGTACGTGACGTTTTTATTTTTCACGCCCATGCTTTTGTCGGCGGCTTTGCGTTTGGGCTGGAGATGGATACTGGCGGCGAGCGGCGGCGTATGGCTGCTGGCGCAGTTCGGCCTGCGCGACCTGGTGCACAACTGGGTGGTGCAGGTTACGCATTTACGGATTCCGCTGCAGGAGACCGGCGCGTTCAATCTGTTTGCGTGGCAGGCAGTGTGGGTCGTGGGGCTCTGGGTGGGCGCCCGGTCGGCAACGAAGCGCGAGACCTTCCTTGATCCCCCAGGATGGATGGCGGCGGCGGCCTGTGGGCTCTGCCTGTTTTTTATTGGAATCCGCTGGGGATGGCTGGGGCCGCACTTGACTGAACAGGCTCTGGGGTTGCAGCTTGACAAGTGGCAGATTGGACCGCTGCGTGTCATCAACCTGGTTATGTTTTCGATGGTGGTGTATTGGATGCGACGGAAGTTGGTGAAGATCGTTGCGATTGAGCCGTTTCTTACACTCGGCAAGGCCTCGCTGCAGGTGTTTTGCACTCATATTGTCTTCGTGTTTGTGGGTCTTGCGCTGCTGGTGCGGGATGTGGGTGAGGATACCGGCGAGCCGCTCGAGCGAGTGCACGGTGTTTCGGCGATATTGCTGCTGGCGGTGACCTTTACCGTTCTGATGCTGGTGGCGATACGCGAGGTACGAAAACGGCGAACGCGGGGCAAGCCTCCAGGGCAAGACCTCAAAGCCGGATCTTCCGACGGCAACGGGCCGGTTTCAACAAAACGCAGCCAGGTTGCGTAGCGGCGGGCGTATCCCATCAACGCTCAGACATTCGGGCGTAAGCGAAGCGAGGAGAAAAGATGAAAGCTTCTCCCCGCTTTTTGCCAGACAGTCTTAGTCCGGCTCCAGCGCTTTCGTCCGGAAGAGCAGTCCTGCAGCGACTCCACCCAGGCTGGGGATGACCAGGAAAAGCCAAAGCTGCGCCATTGCCTTTCCACCGACAAACAGCGCCGGTCCCAGGCTGCGAGCCGGGTTCACGCTCACGCCTGTAATGTGGATGCCGAAGATGTGAATGGCCACCAGGGTGATGCCGATGGCGAGGCCACCGAATCCGTTGGGCGCCTTGCCATGAGTCGAGCCGAGGATGACGATGATGAAGATCAGCGTGGCCACGAACTCGAAGACAATGGCGGAGGCAAGTCCATACTCGCCTTGATAGCCGGGCCCCCATCCGTCCTGGCCAAGGCCATTCGCCGCAAGGCTGTATCCGGCGGTACCGGATGCGATCACGAACAGGACCCAGGCCGCGAGTATGGCGCCCAGGCACTGGCCCGCCCAATAGCCGAACATGTCTGCCAGCTTCATCCGCCCGGCCGTCCAAACGCCCAGACTTACAGCCGGGTTGATATGGCAGCCGGAGATGGCGCCAATGCCGTACGCGGCGCCCACCAGCGCGAGCCCGAAGGCGAAGGCAATCCCCAGGATTCCGACCTTGTCGCCCGCAACTACGGCAGTTCCGCATCCGAAGAGCACCAGAATGAAAGTGCCTACGAGTTCCGCGAAGTATTTTTTCATACCCCCTCCTGTCAATCCGTATTCCAGTAAGACACAGGCGCCGCGCATGCTCCCTTTTGAGGTCGCAATTTTCAATGGGGCCCAGCCATCGACCCGGCATGTACCTGGAGCCGGCACCGGCACATTGTCCGGACGAAGTCTTGCAGAGGCCTCTCGCCCCAGTCAAGTGAAAATAAAGCCAGTTGCGGTTCGTTGGCTGCAACCTGCAGCTCCTCCGCGGTAGCATCAGCCGGCCCCGAATTCATCAAACGTTTGCAATTTGTTTGCCTCCCTGCATTACTCTGTTAATGGTTCCCGGCGGCCCTTGATTTCGAGACACCTGAACCGCTGCCGGGTCGAGGGCTGACCGTTTTGAGTCAAAGCGTATTTGTTCTGGAAGACGATACTGACATTGCAAGATTGGTGCAACATCATCTCCAGGCGGCAGGGTTTGAAGCACGCCTGTTCCACACTCCCGCAAATCTGATTCCCGACGCCGAGCGCAAGGCGCCAGCTCTGTTTCTGCTCGACATCATGGTGCCGGGCGGCGATGGTCTCGATGTATGCCGGCGTCTGCGCAATCACAATGGGCTCTCCACCATCCCCATCATTTTTTTGACGGCGCGCGCCAGCGAGAATGACCGCGTGCTGGGGCTGGAACTGGGCGCTGACGATTACATTATCAAGCCGTTTTCAACCCGTGAGCTGGTGGCTCGTGTCAAAGCCGTCCTGCGCCGGTTCGAGCGGCCCACTTCACCCTCGGTCATCAGTTTCGAAGAGGTCATCATTGACGCCAGCGCCATGCAACTGAAAGTGCGCGGCGAGTTGACCACCACCACGGCCACCGAGTTCAGGCTGCTCGACTACCTGGCGCGTCACCCGGGCAGGGTATTCAGCCGCGACCATCTGCTCGACGCGGTGTGGGGCGATGCGCGCTTCGTTACTCCGCGATCGGTGGATGTGTATGTCCGCCGCATCCGTGAGAAAATCGAGATCGATCCCGAAAATCCGCGCTATCTAAAGACCGTGCGCGGCGCGGGTTACCGGTTCGAACTGCCGAAGACCGATTGAGAACCAGCTTTCCATGACCTCAAAAGTCTTCATCAAACTGCTAGGACTCTTCTTCCTGCTGCTCGCAATTCACACGGTGGTGATGGAGTTTGTCTTTCACCGCTTTGTTGTGCACACGGCGGGGGTGGGACTGCGCGCGCTGGGGCGCGAAGCTTTCTGGTCAGGGTTGATTGCGCTTGGAGTGGCGCTCCTGGTAGCAGCCTGGGTTTCGTTTCGGATCTCGGGGCGGTTGCATAGCGTCATGGACTTTGCGCGGCGTATCGCCGCCGGGGACCTTACGGCCCGGCTTGACCGCAGCCGCAAAGACGAGCTGGCCCCGATGGAAGAGGCGTTGAATCTGACCGCCGAACGGCTGGGCAAGGACTTTGCGGAGCTCGAGAGCGGCCGCTACGAGCTGGCCGTGATGCTCGATTCGATGCAGGAGGCCGTGGTGGCAATCACTGCGGAAGGTTACGTGCGCTGGTCGAACGCCGTGATGCAGCGGATCATGGGATCACAGATTCGCGCCGGCAAACCTCTGGTCCACTCCATTCGCGATCCCGAAGTGCTGGGTTGCGTGCGCAAAGCGCTTGAGCGTGGCGAGTTGTGCATCGGGCGCGCGAGCCTGCTGGCGCCGGGCCGGATCTTTGAAGTGAACGCGGCGCCGTTGCCTTCCGGCGGTGCGCTGGTGGTGCTGCACGACGTCACCTCGATTGAGGCCACACAGACTTCGCACCGCGAGTTTGTGGCCAACGTGAGCCATGAGCTGCGTACTCCGCTCACCTCAATTCAGGGCTATGTTGAGACGTTGATCGAGGACCCTCACCCGAGCCCCGAAACTACGCGCGAGTTTCTTGGCGTGATCCTGAAGAACGCCACTCGAATGAACCGGCTTACTGAAGATCTGCTCGCCCTGGCTAGCGTTGAGAGCCCCGATTACAAGCTGAGCCTGCAGCCGGCCCGGGCCCGGGTGCTGGTCGACGATGCCATTGAGTCTCTGGCCGGCATCGTGGGAGACTCGGGCGTGAAACTTCAATCGGCCGGCGCACCGGACGTGCACGTGATGGCCGATCCAGATGCCATGAACCAGGTCTTCGGCAACCTGATTGAGAATTCGATCAAGTATGCCAAAGAGGGCAAGCGGATTCGCGTCGGCGCTCGCGAGCTGGGATCGGAGGTGCAATTTACGGTGCAGGATTTCGGTCCGGGAATTCCCTCCGAGCACATCGAGCGCATCTTCGAGCGTTTCTATCGCGTGGACAAGGCGCGTTCGCGCGAGAGCGGCGGCACCGGACTGGGACTGGCGATTGTGAAGCACATTGTGCAGGCTCATGGTGGCCGACTGTGGGCCGAGAGCGAACTCGGCAATGGAGCCTCGTTCCACTTCACGCTGCCGCTGGCCCAGGTTCAGGCTCCGAGCGTGAGCGCAACGCCTGCAGCTGACGCCAGGCAGGCGGCTGAGAAGCCGGCAGAGACGGTGGGGTAGCGTTCCTTGCGCGGTTGCGCGACCGCCTACTTCAAAATCTGCGATAACCAAAACAGATGCCCGGCACATTCATTCTCTTCGTCTACGGAACGCTTAAGCGCGGCAATCGCAATCACGGTGCGCTGCGTGGAGCCGAATTCGCAGGTGAGGCTCGGACGGAGCCTGCCTACCTGCTGGTCAATTGCGGGTCCTATCCGGGGCTGGTGCGGACAGGGAACGGACAGGCCGGCATGGCCATCGGCGGCGAGCTTTACCGCGTGGATGAGACGCTGCTGGCCGCGCTCGACCGGTTTGAGAATGAAGGAAAGGAATACGTGCGCGGGACGATCCGACTCGCGAACGGATGCGAAGCACAGACGTATTTCTACACGCTGCCGGTGGCAGAGCTGAAGGTTCTTGGCGACGAGTGGCGCGAGTAGCGAAGAAAATGCGGTCAGAATTCCCGCGCGTCAATGCTGATTGCTCTGGTTGTGACGCCAGTCCCAATACTGCTTCTGCTCATCCTTACTGCGCTGTTGAAAGTCCTTGTGTTCGCGATGCGTGTCGTGTTCCCACTGGCTGTAGTAGACGGTTTCGCCATTCCAATCGTGGTAGTCGTGGTAGTAAGGGTCGTAGACGCGTGCGTGGACGGCGCAACCGGAAATCAGAATCGGCGCGGCCAGCGCTGCGGACAGCGCGAATACGGGCAGGTTTCTAAAGAGTTTATGCATTCACCGTTCCCTCATAAATCAGAGCGTGGGATGCGCCCATTGCCGAGAGTGGTTGTATCGGGAACCGGGTGCAATTCAGCACACATATTTCACACAGCGGAAAAGATTCGTAAATTCAGCCGTTTGAAATGCGCCTGCTGGCCTGAAGGCCCGCAGGTACAGCCGGTCAGGAAACTGGCGCTACAGGAAGTAGAAGGCCGCCCGTCGCTCCAGGTCGACATGATTCTTCGCACGGCCCTGCCGTTGAGAAGGTGCTACTTTTCCCCGTGCGCTTCGAGGTGGTGTTTGGCGGCGTGTTCGGCGTGCTCGGCGGCGTGAACATGGTGAGCGTGAGCCAGATGGGCG